>NZ_DLJW01000045.1:19561-37271 GCF_002477705.1 Stenotrophomonas sp. UBA7606
CGCGCAGCGAAGGGGAGGGGTGGGGAGGGGTGCTTCTGCTTCCGCCTCTGCTTTTGCAGCTGCTCCCACTCAACAACCATCTAAACACCCCGCTCACCCCCCACTAACGGCCCCGGGCGTATCTGTGGGCGCCCAACAGGGAGGGTTGTGCCATGTACCGCCCGGATCGTGCCGAACACCCCGCCGCGCCAACCTTGTTTGCGCCCGACCCCTCGGTGATGCGGCGGGGCCGGCACAGGCGGCGCCAGCAGGCTGCCGGTGAAGTGGCGCAGGATTTCGTCCAGTACAGTCTGGCCGACTACGCGAGGCGGCGCCGTGGTGCCCTGCGCTGGCCTGACCTGCAGCCGGCCTATGCCTTCGCGCTGACCACGCATGCCGCCGACTGGCCACGCGATTCGGAAGTGGAGTTGGCCGAGCATTGGGAGCAGGTCCGTGGCGGCTCGCGGCTGCGCTGGGAACAGGTGCGGGATCTGGTCGAGGACGCTTGGCTGGCGCTGGATCGGATGCCGGTAGCAGCGGTGCATGCCCGCTAGGAGAGCGCCTGCAGGCGTTGTGAGAGTGGCATGAGCCGCGAAGCCGGTAATGCCTGGCTGCCGATTGGTGGGCAATCTGAAGATGCGTGAGTGCAAGCGGCTGCGCCGCTCCCCTCTCCTGCCTTCGGCATCCTCTCCCGCAAGGGGAGAGGAGAAAAGCAACAGCAGCAACCAAAGCCAAAGTCGAAACAACAACCAAAGCCAACCCGGCCAGCACCCCTCAGAGGAGGCGCCAGCCGGCTGCAATCAGGCGTTGAAGTCCAACACTACCCGGCCCTCGATCGCGCCTTCATGCATGCGTTTGAACACGTCGTTGATGTTTTCCAGCGTGTCGGTGCTCACTGTCGCGGCGACCTTGCCGTCGGCGGCGAACTGCAGCGATTCCTGCAGGTCCAGGCGGGTGCCGACGATCGAGCCACGCACGGTGATGCCATTAAGCACCATGCCGAAGATGTCCAGCGGGAAGTCACCCGGCGGCAGGCCGTTGAGCGACACCGTGCCGCCACGCCGCACCATGCCCAGCGCCTGTTCGAAGGCCTTGGGCGATACCGCGGTGACCAGCGCGCCATGCGCGCCGCCGATTTCCTTCTTCAGGAAGGCAGCCGGGTCGGTGTTGCGGGCATTGACGGTGATGCTGGCGCCCAGGCGCTTGGCCAGGGCCAGCTTGTTGTCGTCGATGTCCACCGCGGCCACGTTCAAGCCCATCGCCTTGGCGTATTGCACAGCCATATGGCCGAGGCCGCCGATACCGGAGATCGCCACCCAGTCACCGGGCTTGGTATCGGTGACCTTCAAGCCCTTGTAGACGGTGACGCCAGCGCACAGGATCGGCGCGATCTCGACGAAGCCGACTTCCTTGGGCAACAGGCCGACGTAGTTGGCATTGGCCAAGGCGTATTCGGCGAAACCACCGTTCACCGAATAGCCGCTGTTCTGCTGCGCTTCGCACAGGGTTTCCCAGCCGCCCAGGCAGTGCTCGCAATAGCCGCAGGCCGAGTACAGCCATGGAATGCCGACGCGGTCGCCTTCCTTGATGTGGGTGACACCGGCGCCCACCGCCACTACATGGCCGACCCCTTCATGGCCGGGAATGAAAGGCGGATTGGGCTTTACCGGCCAGTCGCCTTCGGCGGCGTGCAGGTCGGTGTGGCAGACGCCACAGGCCTCGATCTTGACCAGGATGTCGCCAGCGGCGGGGCGTGGCACCGCCACTTCCTCGATCACCAGCGGCTTGCCGAATGCGCGGACCACGGCCGCCTTCATCGTCTTTTCCATCACGGGATCTCCTTTGCGGGGGATGCCCTTACCTTCGCGCCAAACCCTTACGCGGCGCTTTGATCCAGATCACGCCCGGCTATGCATGGCCGCATGCATCCGGTTCTGGTTCAGGAAAACCAGGTGCCCCGCATTGATGGCCCCGCAGGTCCCTGTGCAATCGCTGCCTCAGCCTCTTGCTCTGCCAAAAGCTAGGGGAGGGGTTGGCCGTTGATGCTGCTTCAGCTTCCAGCCCAACCCAACAACATCAGCCCGGCAGCACCGCCGCCGCGCGGGCCAAGGCTTCAATTCCCGCCCAATCACGCGCCTGCAGCAACTCACGTGTGGTCAACCACGAGCCACCCACGCACAGCACGTTCGGCAGATGCAGGAATTGCGACGCCGTCTGCGCACTGATGCCGCCGGTCGGGCAGAAGCGCACGTCACCGAACGGGCCATTCCAGGCCGACAGCATGCCCACGCCACCGGCCTGCACCGCCGGGAAGAACTTGAACGTATCCAGGCCCTGCTCCAGCCCGCGCATCAGTTCCGAGGAGGTGGCAACGCCAGGCAGGAACGGCAGGTCGGTATCGCGCGCTGCAGCGTACAGAGTGTCGGTGGCGCCCGGCGAGACCGCAAAGCGGCCGCCCACGGTTTTGACCTTCTCCATCTGCGCCGGGGTCAGCACGGTGCCGGCGCCGACCACGGCATCCGGTACGGCCTCGACCATGGCCTTGATCGCATCCATCGCGTTTGCGGTGCGCAAGGTGACTTCGATCACCGGCAAGCCGCCGTTGAACAAGGCCTGCGCGACCTGTACCGCGTCCTTGATGTTGTCGGGAGTGAACACCGGAATCACCGGTGCCAGTTTGAGCACTGCGCGTACGCGCGGATCAGCGCCGGACATCGAACTTTCCTTCGCCCATCAGGGCCATGACGTCGGCCACGCCGACGGGGTTGAAATCACCGGGAATGGAATGCTTCAGGCAGCCCGCGGCCAGGCCGAAGCGGATGGTGGTTTCCGCATCCATGCCCTCGATCAGGCCATGCAGCACGCCGGCTGCGAACGCGTCGCCACCACCGATGCGGTCGACGATATCGGTCAATTCCTCGGCGGGTGCCAGCGCACGGGTGCCGTCACGGCCGAGCAGCATCGCGCCCAGCGAATGGTGGCCCACGCTGTGCGCGATGCGCTGCGTGCAGGCCATGTACTGCAGGCGCGGGAAGGCGGCAAAGGCCATCGCCGCGGCAGCGTCCACGCGCGCCTGCGGTTCGGGCTGGTTGAACTGCCCGCCCAGCACCACGCCGATGTCGCGGTAGTCGGCAAACACGATGTGTGCGCAGTCGAACAGGTCACGCAGGATCGCCTTGGCGTCGCCGCCCCAGCGCTCCCACAGCTTGGGCCGGAAGTTGCCGTCGAAGGACACCTTGATGCCGCGCTCGTTGGCAGCGCGGGCGGCAGCCAGGGTGGCCTGGGCGGCCTCCGGCCCCAGCGCCGGGCTGACCCCGGACAGGTGCAGCCACTGTGCGCCGTTGAGCAGCGCCGGCCAGTCGTAGCTGTCGGCACGCGCGCTGGCGAAGGCCGAATCGGCGCGGTCGTAGACCACTTCGCTGGGCCGGTGACCGGCACCGGTGGTCAGGAAATACAGGCCCATGCGGCCATCGCTGCGGCGCACGCGCGAGGTATCCACGCCGTGGCGGCGCAGCTCACCGGCAACTGCCGCGCCCAGGGGGTTGTCGGACAGCACGCTGATCATCGCCACGTCGTGGCCAAAATGTGCCAGCGATACGCCGACGTTGGCTTCGGCGCCGCCGGCGTGGAGCTGCAGCGACGGCGATTGCAGCAGCAGCTGGTTGCCGGGTGCGCCCAGGCGCAGCAGCAGCTCGCCAAAACAGACAACACGGGGGGAAATCATCGCCATTCCTGTCTCCTCGTCGATCGGCGCGCATCATGGCATGGTTGATTGGCTAGCGGTGTCATTCCCGCGTTGCTGTCCCCTTGTCCTGCCGTGCTACCGTCCCTGTGTGTCCTCCGGACAACGTTTTCCACGGTGTTTCAGTCCTGTTGCAGTGCAAGATGCTCACCCTTCACACAGCTGCTACTTTCCGTTTTGACCAGCGGTGTCATCCGGCGGAAACAACACATCGGAGCCATCGCATCGCCTGCAAACCTTGGAGAGGGGAAGCACATGAAGCCACGCAACTCGCAGAAAAAGACACCGGTTACCTTGTTGGCCCTGGGTATCGGCATGGCCCTGGCAGGCGCTGCAGCGGCGCAGGATGCCGGCACCGCCGCCACCGAGTTGGACGCCGTCACCGTCACCGGTTACCGCGCCAGCGTCGAGAAGGCCCTGGACATCAAGCGCAGCGAAGCTGGCGTGGTCGACGCCATCGTTGCCGAGGACATCGGCAAGTTCCCGGACCTGAACCTGGCCGAGTCGCTGCAGCGTATTCCTGGCGTGGTGATCGCTCGCGATGCCGGCGAAGGCCGCAGCATCACCGTGCGTGGCCTGGGCTCGGATTTCACCCGCGTGCGTATCAATGGCATGGAGGCCCTGTCGACGGTGGGCTCCGGCGACCAGACCGGTGGTACCAATCGCGGCCGCGGCTTCGACTTCAACGTGTTCGCCTCGGACCTGTTCTCGCAGCTGATCGTCCGCAAGACCGCCTCGGCCGATGTCGAGGAAGGCTCGCTCGGCGCAACCGTCGACCTGAACACGGCGCGCCCGTTCGACTATGACGGCTTCACCTTCGCCGCCAGCGGCCAGGCCAGCTACAACGACATGGCGCAGAAGGCCGATCCGCGCGTGGCCGCGCTGATCGCCAACACCTGGGCCGACGGTACCTTCGGCGCGTTGCTGTCGGTGGCCTACTCCGAGCGTCAGGCGCTGGAAGAGGGCTCCAACACCGGCCGTTGGGCAAATGGCACCAGCAATGGCGGCTTCAATGCCGCGTCACCGTATACTCCGGCGTTGTCGGCAGACACCTATCACCCGCGCTTCCCGCGCTATGTGCAGATGGAGCACCAGCAGAAGCGCCTGGGCGTGACCGGCTCGCTGCAGTGGAAGCCCAGCGATGCCACCGAGCTGTCGCTGGACGCGCTGTACTCGAAGATCGATGCCGAGCGCGACGAGCACTATATCGAGGCGATTTCCTTCAGCCGCTCGGGGACTGGCAAACCGCAGACCATCGTTCGCGACGGCGAGATCCGCAACAACGCGTTGGTCTACGGCGTATTCGACAACGTCGATATCCGCTCGGAGAACCGCCATGACGAGTGGAGCACCGAGTTCAAGCAGCTCAGCCTGAACTTCAAGCACCGCTTCAATGATGATTTCAGCTTGTCCGGCAAGGTCGGAACGACCCGTTCGGCGCACGAAAACCCGGTGCAGACCACGGTCATCATGGACAAGTTCGATGTCGATGGATTCAGCTACGACTACCGCGGCAACATGAATCGTCCGGTGCTGAACTATGGTATCGATCCGACCGACCCGAACGGCTGGACGCTGGCTGAAATCCGTCTGCGCCCGCAGTACGTGGACAATGATTTCGATACCGCGCAGCTCGATTTCAACTGGAACATCAGCCCTGGCTTCCGCCTGAAGGGTGGCGTGCTGGCCAAGGACTACAGCTTCAAGACGGTGGAGCTGCGCCGCGCGGCGGAAGCAACCGTGCCGAACTTTGCGGACGGCACCAAGTTCGTTCCCGGTGACCTGACCACGCAGGCCGGCCTCAAGGGCTTCCAGGGCTATCCATCCAATTGGGTGGTGCCGGATCTCGATGCGATTGCTGATCTGCTGAACATCTACAGCAACAGTGGCTCGTTCGCGGTGGCACCGCGCCTGAACAACACCCGCAGCGTCGAGGAGAAGGACCGCGGTGCATGGTTGATGGGCGAATTTTCGACCGAACTCGGTTCCATCCCGTTCTCGGGCAACTTCGGCGTGCGCTATGTCGAAACCAAGCAGAGTTCGGTGGGTTCGGGCCTGGTCAATGGTGTGACCACCCCGGCAACGGCCAGCCGCAAGTACGACGACACCCTGCCCTCGTTCAACCTGGTCGCCGAAATCACGCCGGACTTCCTGGTGCGCCTGGGCGCTGCCAAAGTGATGACGCGTCCAGGCCTGGGTAACCTGACGCCTGGCGTGACCGTGGCCGTCGCCGGCGGTGCGCGTACCGTCAGCGGTGGTAATCCGGCGCTTGACCCGAGCCGCGCCACCAATGTTGATCTCAGCTTCGAGTGGTACTTCAACGAAGGTGCGATGGCCAGCCTCGGCCTGTTCTACAAGGATATCGAGAGCACCATCTACAGCCTGAAGGAGGTTCGTGCCTATTCCACCAGTGGCCTGCCGGCTTCGCTGCTGGAAGGCACCGGTGCCACCGTCAACGACGACTTCACCTTCACCACGCCAATCAACACCAAGGGCGGTGATCTCAGTGGCGTCGAAGCAAACTACGTCCAGCCCTTCACCTTCCTGCCGGGCAAGTGGTCCAACCTGGGCCTGCAGTTGAACTACACCTGGGTGGAGTCGAACATCAAGTACCCGGACAGCAATGGCAACCTTGCGCTGAAGCAGGACCTGCTGGGCCTGTCGCGCAGCTCCTGGAACGCGACCCTGTTCTATGAAGGTGAGAAGTTCGCCGGCCGCATCTCGGCAACCAATCGCGATGACTACCTGACGGCAGTGCCGGGTGCAGAAGTCGGCTTCAACGTCGACGGCGTGCACGGCGTCAGCGGCACCACCGTGGTCGATGCCTCGCTGCGCTACAAGATCAGCGACCAGGTGGAGCTGAGCCTGGAAGCGATCAACCTGACCAACGAAGGCTACGACGAGTGGGTGCAGTCGCCGGCCACCGGCCAGCTGCCGCTGTACTACACCGAGACCGGCCGCCAGTACCTGCTGGGCTTCCGCTACAAGTTCTGATGCTGTGACCCATCCCGGCGCCATGCCGGGATGGGGTTTTGATGGTGCGACGCAGAATGTGCAGACGCGTTGGCGTCGCTAACTTGGCCCACCGCATGCGGCGTTGTACCTGCGCCGCACGCTACCAAGAGACGCATGATGCCGCCACGTTCCACCCGCCCCGTACTTCGTCCCCTGCTTCTGGCTTCTGCGCTGCTGTTCGCTCTCCCGGCGGCAGCGCAGGCTTCTTCGCCGCAGCTGCTGTTCCGCGTCTCCGCCGACACCGGCTTCAACGCCGACACCGCGCAGGGCGACGCCATCCCCAACTTCCAGGACAAGGTCAGCCTTGTCGATGACGGTGCCCATGGCCGCGCCATCCAATGGCAGGACGACGGCGTGCTGTCGTGGAATGCGCCCGGCAACATCCAGGCCGAGCGTGGCACCTTGTCGTTCTTCTGGCGCTCGCGTTACGCAGTGGGCGAAGCACCGTTCGTGATCTTCCGCGTCGGCTATGCCGACCACAGCAGCTGGGACATGGCCTGGCTGCGCATCGACTGGAACGGACATGGCTTCGATGCCTTCGTCACCGATGCCAACCTTGCCCGCACCCGCGTATCGTTCAAGCTGGACAGGAACCCGACGCCCGAACAATGGCAGCACATCGCCTTTGCCTGGGACGAGGACAAGGGCGTCAAGCTGTTCGTCGATGGCCGTGAAGTCGCGCAGGCGGCAACCACCGGTGACTACGACGCCGCGCTGGACCAGCTCGGCCTCGCCGGTCGGGTGATGGCGCCGTACCAGGTGCAGAGCCGCTACAACTTCCTGCGCGGCAGCGACTTCGACGAGATCCGCGTCTATGACCGCATGCTCGATGCTGCCGGTGTGGCCGCGCTTGCGCGCAATGCCGAGCCGCGTAGCGCCGAGAGCGGTAGCGCCTCGGAGCGCGCCTGGTGGCACCGCTATGGCTGGGAGGGTGCCGCACCGCCGGCACTGAGCGCGCCGACGACAAGCATCCGCAAGGTCGAGTTCGCCGATGTAAAGGACAAGCTGCAGTGGATGTGGAAAGGCACCGACGGCATCGCCGAAACCACCTGGCCCGGCGTCTACAACCGCTCGCGCCTGCCCGGCCGCAATGATTACTTCCAGCTGCCGGACTGGAACACCTATGTGGAAGGTGGCCAGCAACTCGACCTGACAGTTCCCGAAGGCGAGCGCATCAATCGCATCGAGATCCGCGGTGCCGCCTACGGCGAGTTGAAGGGCTCGGCCGGCACTTTGTTCAAGCGTCCGCAGGGCGTGGTGCGCAGCGTCGACAGCTTCGCCGACCAGGTCGGTGGCACGCTGCACTTCCACAACACCGCGCAGGAAACCCCGATCCAGGAGATCTGGGGCTACCAGGTCAGCGATGCAGCCGAGCCGGAAGGCACGGTCAAGCAGCGCTACCAGATCGACAGCAGCGTATTGCCGGATTACACCAACATCGCCAGCCTGCGCGAATACATCGACGGCCGCTTCGCGCCGGATGAGCGCAGCATGGTGATGGCGCTGCCCAAGGGCGCAGGTTCGCGCAAGCGTGCTGCCGACAGCTTGCCGGCCAAGCCGATGCCGATCGTGCACGTGCTCATTCCGTCCGGCGTCGGCGACGCACCGGCCGCACAGCCACTGATCCGCAGCTGGGCGCACAGCTGGGAGAACATGTACGACGGCCTGGATGGCGTGGCGATCGATATCCCTGCACTGGACCTGCCGGCGACGCATGACGGTCTGATCCCGCTGAACATCCGCATCAAGGACCCGATCTGGCCGGCGCGCGACATGATCGACGTTTCGGTGTCGGTGAAGCCGGGTGAAGCACGCACGCTGTGGCTGGACCTGCGCGACCGCATCCTCACCGCCGACAGCCTGTGGATCGCGGTGGCCTCGGCCGCGCCCGGCTTCAACGCCGCATCGCTGGACGGCGCCGAAGTGCGACTGGTGTTCAAGGAACGCAAGGAGGCGATCAAGCAGCACGTCGCCGACCGCTTCAACCAGGTGCGTGACAACTGGGGCTTCCTGGTCGAGGAGCACACCACCTCCAAGCGCCAGCGGCTGTATTCGCGCGTCTATGCCGATCTGAGTGATCTGCTGCGGGTCGATCCGGACCATGAGCTGGGCCGCCTGTATTGGAATTACATCAGCTACAACAGCCAGGGCAAGCCACCGTTCGAGCAGCCGCAGGCGCCGAAGGGCGTGCCGTTATGGGCGTTCCGCCAGGTTGAAGACCTGAAGTACGTGCGCCGCTTTGTCGACTGGTGGATCGAGAACCGGCAGGTCGCTTACGGCGATTTCGGCGGCGGCATCTCCGATGACAGCGACCTGACCCAGCAGTGGCCGGGACTGGCACTGATGGGCGTGGAGCCCGAGCGCCTGAACCGCTCGCTGACGGCACTCTCCGATGCGGTTTACCGCAACGGCATGTTCTCCAACGGCCTGAGCACCATCGAGACCGATGAGCTGCACGCCTATGAGGAAGGCATCAACGCCAACAGTGCGATGCTCTACCTCAACTGGGGCGATCCGCTCACCGTCGAGCGCCTGATGGAGACGGTGAAGGCCTTCGACGAGCGCATCATCCTGCGCAACCCACAGGGCAACCTGCTGTTCTCCAGCAACTGGTTTGGCGGCAACAAGGTTTATCGCGAGCCGAACTGGCAGTGGCAGAAGCCATACTCGTTCCCGGCGCTGCACCCGGCTTTCCTGATGGGTGAGTACAACGCCGATCCCACCGGCCGCAAACTGGTCACCGGTCTGGCTGACGGCTATCTGGCCCACGCCTACAAGGACGACAAGGGGCGCTTCACCCTGCCCAACGAGATCAACTGGGCCACCGGCAAGACCCGCGGCGGCGAGTTGAACCAGGGCTCGGGCAGCGGCGATGTGATGCACACCTTCTGGGCCGCGTGGCGCTGGACCGGCGATGCCAAGTACCTGCAGGCGCTGGACTACCGCGTAGTGCGCGGCGGGCCGGGCGTGCTGTCCAACCTCGGCGAGAATTATGTCGATGTACTGGGCAGGCAGCAGGACTGGGGCAAGCAGCTGCTGGCCGATGCCGACAAGGGCGGCAGCGGCTTCGCCGCGATCAGCGCCTGGCAGCAGACCGGTGACAAGAAGTACCTGGAAACATTGCACGCCGATGGCATCCAGGCCAAGGCGCAGCGCGAGTACATGAACACCGAAGGCCACTGGTGGAGCGACCGCGTCGAAGCACCGAGCGAGTTCCTGCAGCGCCTGCGCCTGGGTGGCATCGGCCTGAAGCGCAATCAGACCTGGCCGGGGCATACGGTGAGCTGGCAGTTCGCCCAGCCTGATGGTGCCGAGCAGGTCGCATTGTTGGTGCATGCGCCGTCACGCGAGCGCTTCAAGGTGATTGCCTACAACCTTGGCAGCACGCCGTTGGACGCGACCATGACCGGCTGGAACATCGCCGCCGGCACCTGGCGGATCCGCAGCGGTGTGGATCGCGACGGTGATGATGTGATCGACGGCAAGGCGGAGGTGCGCGAGGTGCTGCTGGAGAAGAGCGCAAGCACTCAGCTGCGGTTTGCGCCGAAGCAGAACCAGGTATTCGAGTTCGAGCTGGTGACGCCGGGCACGCCGGTGGAGACGCGCGCGGACTTGGGTATTGGCCGGGGTGATCTGCAGATCGATGGCGAACGCGTGCGGTTGACCGTGCACAGCCTGGGGCATGTGGGGACTGGCGCGGGTTATGCGGTGCTGGAGGATGCGGGTGGTCGTGAGGTCGCTCGGGTTGCGGTGCCGGCATTGGAAGCGCCGTTGGATCTGTCGCCGCGGACGGTGACGGTGGAGTTGGTGCTACCTGCCGGATTCAAGCGTGAGGGGGCGAGCGTGCGGGTTGGCCTGGAGGGGGATGTGGCCGAGGTGACCAGGCTTAATAACCGGTTGCTGTTGCGGTGAAGCGTTGGCTTTGAGGCTTTTGAGCTTTTGAGCCCCTCTCCCCTTGCGGGAGAGGGGTTGGGGAGAGGGGAAGCGATCGAAGATCGCCGCTTACCTGAAATACGAAAGCGAGCGTGCTTCGCACGCCTCCCCTCTTCCGCCCTTCGGGCACCTTCTCCCGCAAGGGGAGAAGGGAGCCAAAGCCAAAGCCAAAGCCAAAGCCAAAAGCGTAGCTGCCGACTTTCACGCGCAGCGTCGATTGTAGTGCCGAGCCATGCTCGGCAGGTGGTATTACCGGTAAAGCCTCTTGCCGAGCATGGCTCGGCACTACGGTGTTGGTTGCATTGTCGGCTTCGCGGCTTACGCCGCTCCTGCAAAAGCCGCCAGCTCAGGCGTCCAGGCCCAATTCCCGGCATTCACGCGCATACCAGCGGGGTGCCTCGTCTATCGGCTGAAATACGTGGCTGCGCTCCATCACCCGTTGGTAGACATGCACCGAGATGGCGATCTGTTCGGCATCGCTGTTACGCAGCGTATGGAACTCGTCCGGTGGAATCAGGTGGCCGGCGCTGCCCTTGCAGCCGCGCAGGCAATCGCGTGGGGCGAAGCGGTAGCGCTCACCGTCGCGTTCCAGCATCTGATACGGGGTGATCTCCAAGCTGCCCTGCCACACGCCCTCCACGCACCACAGGCCATCGTGGTCATGCAGCGGTGTGCCCTGGCCCGGGCCCCAGGTCATGGCGATGATGCTGTAGCCATGGGTCGGACTGCGGTAGATCTCGCGCCGCGCGTAATGCCCGTGCACGGGCGCATGCACGCAGGCCGGCAGCACGATCTGCGGGTCCTTGATGGCCTGCTCCAGCACGCGCTGCACCTGGGTGACGGTGCTGTGGGTATCGGCCGACTGCAGGGCGGCGTCGATGCCGTCCAGCAGACGTTGGCGGCCGGCGAATTCAGGATGCGGCGTTGCGAAGTCCATGCCTGCAGCATAGGCAAGGCAGGTAAAGATTCCGTTGAAACTATCTGTCGCCGGCTTCAGAAGGTCCCGCGCTGGATGAAAGGCGCCTGCTGGTAGAGCCGGCGTTCGCCGCCGCGGGGGTCGTCCTGCTGTCGGCTTTGCGTATCGAACACCATTGTCTGGCGGCGCTCCAGGCCGTAGCGGTCCCACTGCGGCAGGCCGGCATGGTTGGGGTCGCCGTGCCGTGCGAAGGCCAGCAAGGCATCGCTCATCGTGTCCGACAGCTGCTGCATTGCAGCGCCGCCGCCGGTGCGTGAACCAGGCTGTGTGTTGTTGTGGAACACCAGCGGGATGTCCAGCGTATGGAAGGCGCGCAGCCTGGCGGCGTCGCCATCGCGGTCGTAACCGTCCAGCTGGTACGCCCAGGTCGGCGCGCCTTGGCGCACACGCGCCTCCAGTTCTTCCACCGCACCGCGCCAGGAGCGACCGGCGGTGGTGGCAGCGAAGAACACATCCGACGGTGTGTACTGCGGATACAGGCGGCGGTATTCGGTGATCACCACCGAAGGCAGCAAGTCCACGTATTGCTGGGCTTCGAGCTTGGCCGGCAGTTCCTCCCAGCTCAGTTCGAAATTCTTCGGATCGTTGCCGAGGAAGGCACGGGTTTCGTCGTGGGTGTTGCCGATCACCATCGGGATGGTCGCCGACTGCTGCGGCGCCTGCGGCCAGAACGGGTGTACCGGCAGGTTGCGCGCATCCAGCACCGGGCCGACGTAGAGGCTGCTGTTCTCCACGCGCGAGGGATCGCGCACTTTCACCGCCTCCAGCAGCTGCTGCATCGGCATGCGCCGCAATGCCTCGGGATCGGCCTTGAGGTGATCAAGCACCAGCTGTGCGCGCTGCGTGGCCGCGCGGGGGCCGGCAGCGGTGGCCTGCTGGCCGCTCATCGTCCAGGCGCGGTGGAACAGGCCCTTGGCAGCCGGCATCGCCATCAGCGTGGCGATCTTGGCGCCGCCGCCGGACTGGCCGAACACGGTGACGTTGTCGGCATCGCCGCCAAACTCGGCGGCGTGCTGGCGTACCCACTGCAGCGCCTGCACCAGATCCAGCTGGCCGACATTGCCGGAGTCGGCGAACGTCTCATCGCCGAGCTGGGCCAGGTACAGATAGCCGAACAGGTTGAGGCGGTGATTGACCGTCACCACCACCACGTCACCGCGTCGGCTCAGGTTGCCGCCGTCGTATAGCGGGTCGCTGCCGGAGCCGTTGTTGTAGGCGCCGCCATGGATGTAGAACAGGATCGGCCGCTTGCCGCCGTCGCGCATTGCTGGCGTCCACACGTTGAGGTAGAGGCAGTCTTCGCTGCCCGGGCCTTCGCTGCCGGTTTGTGGGGCAGCGGCTGCGTAGTCGAGCGCATCGCGTATGCCGCGCCAGGGGTGTTCCTGCAGGGCGGACTGGAAGCGGTGAGGCGCGGTGTCGGCACCGTAGGGGATGCCGCGGAAGACGTGCGTGCCGTTCTCCGTCTGGCCGGCCAGGCGGCCGCTGCGGATGCGGGCGATGGGGCTTGCTAGGGTGTTGGCCCAGCTGGTGTTGCCTAGGGTGCTCAAGCCGGTTGCTGCGGCCAGCAGGGTGGATTGCTGGAGGAAGCTGCGGCGGGCGGGGTTGTTTGGGGTTTGCGGCATGGCTTTGTCCTGGTGTAGTGGAGATTGGGCGTGCTTCGCCCTCTCCCCAACCCCTCTCCCGGAGGGAGAGGGGCTTTAGCGGCGGGGCTGTTGCGATGCCATCCAGCTCAAGGCCAGTTGTGGCCATGCCGCTGTTGTGAGACCCACTGTGCCGCGTGTGCCAAAGCCGTGGCCGCCGTGCGGGAACAGGTGCATTTCGCTGCTGACCTTGGCACGGCGCAGGCTGTTGTAGAAAAGCAGGCTGTTGCCTACCGGTACTACGTCGTCATCGGCGGCATGCAACAGGAAGGTGGCTGGCGTATCGGCGCGGACCTGCAGCTGCATCGAGTAGTGCTGCAGCAGTTCGTCGCTGGGCGCACTGCCGAGCAGGCGGTCGCGTGAACCTGCATGCACGTCGTCGCCGCGCATCGTGATGACCGGGTACATCAGCAGCTGGAAGTCGGGGCGTGCGCTTTCCGCGTCGATTGCGTCGCTGTGAGGATAGACGTTGCGGTCAAAGCCGTTGCCCAACCGCGCGGCCAGGTGGCCGCCGGCCGAGAAACCCATCGTGCCGATACGCTGCGGGTCCAGGCCCCAGCCCTTGGCGTGGTGGCGGATAAGCCGCAGTGCACGCTGCGCATCGGCCAGCGCCGCTTCGCGATCGGCACGACCTTCGCCGGGCAGCCGGTAGCGCAACACGAACAGGGTCACTCCGCCCTGCTCCACCAGGGCCGGCACCAGCGCCGTGCCTTCCTTGTCCAGCACGATGCGTTGGTAGCCGCCGCCGGGGATTACCAGCAAGCTGCTGCCATCGGGTTTGGCCGGGCGATAGGCCACCAGATAGGGCCTGCTGACATGGTCGATATAGCGGTCAGGCAACGCCGGGTTGCTGCTGCGTTCGACGATCCGCTGCGCTTGCGTCAGCGCCTTGTCCCCCGGTGCCATACCCTGCGGCCATAGCGCGATACGGTCGGCCGACCCCGCTGCGGGTTCACCATCGGTGGCGGCCAATACAATTGCCGGAAGCAGTCCGGCAAAAGCGGCGAAAGCTAGCTGCAACAAGGGTTTCAGTCGAATCATGGGCGTAGCGGTCAGGTCTGGGCCGAGGGCGTGGTACAGCTTCTGGTGCAGTGCACATTGTCAGATGACACCGGTTTACCTTATACAGCCAGTCACAGCGCTGTCGATGGGCAGTGCAGCAAAGTCACCAGGAGACGCACTTGAGCAACGACCAAGGCAGCCAGCCGCAGGCGCCAGCCGCGCTGGACGAGATTGCCCGCACTTTTGTGGAAGCACGCCGTGAGGGCCGTTCGCTTCCGGATTTCCCCGGGGCCATCCCGGACGATCTGGTCACCGCCTATCAAGTGCAGGACCTGGCCATCGACCGCTGGGATGACAGCGTGGTCGGCTGGAAAGTGGGCTATATCGCCGCCGAGCGCCGCGACAGCTCCGGCGATGAACGTCTGCTGGGACCGATCTTCAAACGCAATCTCTGGAATGCTACCGGTAGCATCGTGGAGATCCCGGTGTTTTCCGCCGCCGGTGGCTTTGCCGCGGTAGAGGCCGAGTACGTGCTGGAGCTGCTGGACGACGCGCCCGCCGACAAGCTCGACTGGACCCCGGAAGAAGCCGAAGCGCTGCCGGCCAAGCTCCATATCGGCGTGGAAGTAGCCAGCAGCCCGCTGGTCACCATCAACATCCTCGGCCCGCGCGTGGTGGTGTCCGATTTCGGCAACAACAACGGCCTGGTGCTGGGCGGCGAAGTGCCCAACTGGACCCGCTGCGACGAGCCGGACCTGCGCGCACAGACCGAAATTGACGGCGTGGTGGTCGGCACCGGCGGCGCCACCACCCTGCCCGGCGGCCTGCGTGCGGCCTATGCGTTTGCGCTGTCGCGTTCGGCCAAGCGTGGCCGGCCCTTGAAGAAGGGCGAGCTGATCGCGACCGGCAATGCCACCGGCATCCACGACATCGCCGTGGGCCAGGTGGCATTGATTCGCTTTGCCGGTTACGGCGACATTTCCTGCAAGGCCGTGCCGGCCGGGTAATCCCGGCGGCAACGGTAGCAACGCGTTGGAGGGCGCAATGGTTACGCGAAGAGGCTTTCTGAAAACCGGCATGGGGGCGCTGGCCGCACCGGTGCTTGCCGCCTGCTCGGCGGGCAACAAGGGCGCGGCCGGTGGCAGCCAGCTGCTGACCGCCACGGACGTGCACGTGGCCGACTACCCCACCGTCACCGCGGTGAAGTGGATAGGCGAGCAGCTGCGGCACGAAACCGGCGGGCGGTTGGGCTTGAACCAGTACCACTCCGGCCAGCTCGGCCGCGAGTCCGAGGCGATCGACATGGCCCGGTTCGGTGCCATCGACATCACCCGCGTCTACTCCGGTGCACTCAACAATGCGTTTCCGCTGACCCGCGCGCTGTGCCTGCCGTATGTCTTCGATTCGGTCGCGCACATGCGCCGCGCGCTGGACGGCGGCATCGCCGATGCGGTGCTGCAGGGCTTTGAAAGCCGCGAGCTGGTCGGCCTGGCGGTGTACGACTCGGGCGCGCGCAGCTTCTACAACACCAAGCACCCGATTGTTGAACCCGAGGACCTGCACGGCCTGAAGCTGCGCGTGGCCAGCTCGGACATCTTCCTGCAGCTGATGCGCCTGTTCGGTGCCAACCCGACGCCGATGTCACTGGGCGACACGTTCTCCGGCATGGAGACGCACATGATCGACGGCGCCGAGAACAATATGCGCAGCTTCCACTCCAGCCGTCATTTCGAGGCTGCGCACTACTGGTCCGAAAGCCAGCACTCCTACGCGCCGGACATCCTGCTGATGTCGCGCCGCAGCCTGGACGCGCTGACCCCGTCCGACCGCCGCCTGGTCATCGACCTGGCGCGGCAGTCGGTGCAGGTGATGCGCACGGCCTGGGATGCATCCGAGGACAAGGCCCGCGAAGCGGTGCTGGCCTATGGGGTGAAATCCAACGCGGTGGACATGCCGGCCTTCCGTGCGGCGGCCGCGCCGTTGCTGCGCGACTACCTGCAGCAGGCCGATATTGCCGCCCTGCACCGTCGCATCCGCGACTTCGCCTGAGGGACCCGCACCGATGTCTGATTCCAACGTACAAGCGGCCCCGGCAGGCACCCAGCGCGTGCTGGAGAAAATTGCCGACGTGGTCATCCATATCGCCGTCGTCGCCCTGCTCGGGCTGGTGGTGGTGCAGGGCTGGCAGGTGTTTGCCCGCTACGTGATCAACGATTCGCCCAGCTGGACCGAGCCGGTGACCCTGCTGCTGCTGAGCACCGCCATGAGCATGGGTGCGGCGGCCGGCGTGCACACCAACCGCCACTTCGGCTTCTTCCTGCTGGCCGAGCATCTCAACCCGTTGGTCAAGCGCGCGATCGATGCGCTGGTGCCGCTGATCGTGGCCACCATCGGCGCCTTCATCGCCTGGTGGGGCTGGTTGCTGTGGATGGATGGCCTGCACATCAAGACCGCCGGCGCCAACCTGCCGCAGAGCGTGAACTACCTGCCGCTGAGCATTGGTGGCGCGTTGATGACGGTGTTTGCACTCAACCGCCTGCTGCTGGCCCTGCGTACGGCCACTGCCAGCGCCGACACCGCCGAAGGAGACCGCTGAGCCATGGGTATCGCAATTCTGTTTGCCGTGTTTGGCGTGCTGCTGCTGATCGGCGTGCCGGTGGCCTATGCGCTGGCAGCGGCCTCGCTGGCCACCCTGCTCTACCTGGATCTTCCCAGCATCGTGCTGGTGCAGCAGATCTCGGCGGGCACCGGTTCGGCCTCGCTGATCGCCATTCCGTTGTTCATCTTCGCCGGCGAAATCATGATGCGCGGCGGCATCTCCGAGCGCCTGATCTCGCTGGCGTCCTCGTTGGTGGGGCGCCTGCGTGGCGGCCTGGGCCAGGTCTCGATCCTGTCCTCGCTGTTCTTCGGCGGCGTTTCCGGCTCGGCCATCGCCGACGTGTCGGCGGTGGGCGGCACGATGATCCCGCAGATGGTCAAGCGCGGTTACGACCGTGATTTCGCGGTCAACGTCAGCATCACCGCGGCGCTGGTCGCGCTGCTGGTGCCGCCGTCGCACAACCTGATCCTGTTCTCGGCCGCGGCCGGGGGTGGCCTGTCCATTGCCGACCTGTTCGCCGCCGGTATCGTGCCGGCGCTGCTGATGACGGTGGTGCTGATGATCACCGGCTACGCGGTGGCGCGCCGTCGCGGTTATGGCGTGGAAGCCTTCCCGGGCATGCGCGCGGTGATGCTGCGGCTGATCGCCGCCCTGCCCGGCCTCGGCCTGGTGGCGCTGATCTTCTTCGGCATCCGCGCCGGCATCTTCACCGCGGTGGAATCGGCGGCCATTGCCGTGGTCTACGCGTTGCTGGTCACCACCGTGCTGTACCGCCAGTTGAACTGGAAGGAGTTCATGGCCACGGTGGTGCATGCCGCGCGCAG
>NZ_DLJW01000137.1:0-5828 GCF_002477705.1 Stenotrophomonas sp. UBA7606
TGGAGAAGCGTGGCCTGACCACCGGTGCTGCTGCCAAGTAAGTAGTTACTGGTCTTGATGGAATGAAAACGCCCGGCTTTGCCGGGCGTTTTCTTTTGCGTGGTGCAGGCAGATCAAGAGCGGCCCTCATCCGCCCCCCGCCTTCGCGGGGGCGGGCTCTTCGGGCACCTTCTCCCGCTCGCGGGAGAAGTGAGCGCGTCGGCGCTACGAGGCTCTGACGTATTGCCGGTACTCAGCATTGCGCGGCAACTCTCAGCTCAAGCAGCAGCCTGCATTCCCTTCTCCCGCGAGCGGGAGAAGGTGCCCGGAGGGCGGATGAGGGGGCTTTTAGCTTTTAGCTTTTAGCTTTTAGCTTTTAGCTTTTAGCTTTTAGCTTTTAGCTTTTAGCTCCGAGCCTCGGGCGCTCCACTTCGAACTTCATACAGCCAGCAGCGAACAAACCCGACCCAACCTTATCGCCCCTGCTCCACAATCACCGTCGCAGTCATGCCATTGGCCAGGACCACCCCGTTTGCGAGCGCGCCAGCATCGAGCTTGATCCGCACCGGAATCCGCTGCGCCAGCCGTACCCAGTTGTAGGTCGGGTTCACATTGGCCAGCAGATCACTGCCGGTCGGGCTGTCCGCATCGGTAATACCGTGTGAGATGCTCTCGATATGTCCATGCAGTTCCTGCCCGCTCATCAGCTGCACGCGCGTGCCATCGCCCACATGCAGCTGGGCGAGCTTGGTCTCTTCAAAATAGCCGTAGACCCAGAACGAGTCGGTGTCGATCACCGCCAGTTTGGCCGCACCGGCGGTAGCGTAATCACCCTGCCGCACTTCCAGGTTGGTGACATAGCCATCCACCGGCGCACGCACTTCGGTGCGCTCCAGGTTCAATTCGGCCGTATCCAATGCTGCCTGTGCCTGCTCCACCGCGGCCAACGCCTGCTGCTGCGCGGCGCTGGCCTGCTGGCGGCTGGCCTGTGCCTGGGCAACGCCGGCACGTGCGGCCTGCGCGGCGCTGAGCGCATCGGTGCGTGCTTCTTCCGAAATCAGGCTGCCGGTGATGCGCTGGCGGCGTTCGTATTGCAGCTCGTAACGACTGGCGTTGACACTCTGTTGTGCGGCGCCGGCCGCTGCCACCTGGATGCTGGCGCCCGCCGCGCGTGCCGAGGCCTGCGCCGCCGCCAGATTGCCACGGGCCTGGTTCAACGCGTTCTGATAACGCGCCGGATCGATCCGGTAGAGCACATCGCCACGCTTCACCAACTGGTTGTCACGCACTGCCACCGCGCTCACCGGGCCGGACACATCCGGCGCTACCCGCACCACCTCCGCGCGCAGGCGGCCCTCACGAGTCCAGGGGGAATACATGTAGTGGCGCCACATCGCCATCGCGACCAGGGCGGCAATCACCACCACCACCGCGGTGAGGGAGAAACGAAGCAGGGATTGGACTTTGGGGGTCATGGAGAGTTCTCAGAACAGCAGCAGGCCGAAGCCACCAAACAGACAGATGAAGATCGCGGTACGGAACAAGGCCGGATGCCAGACATGGCGGTACCAGCCACGCCGGCCGGCGACCGCGTCCAGCGCCCACAACAGCGCGCAGACCAACAGGAACAACAACAGCAGGCCGGGAAACAGGGTTCCCGCGAAGGCGATTTCAATGGGCATCGGGATCGGTTTCCAGGTTTGAATCCGCGGTCGTGTTGTAGGCCGCCATCACCGAGCGGTCGTCCACCATCGCCAGCCGCACCAGCCGCAGGTGCAGCAGCACGCGCGCGGCCACACCACCCGCCCCGGCCTGGGCGCGGGCAACGTCGATGGCGGCCGCCAGCGCCGCATCGGCGCGCAGCCAGGCAGCCCTGCCGGGCAGTGCGAAGAAGTCCGCCAACGCCCGCACCACCGCGTCCACACCCTGATGCAGCGTTGTCGATGTCGGTTCGTGGGCAACATCCTGGCGCAGGTGGATCAGCGCACGGCCGGTCTCGTTGACCGCCAATGCCCAGGCCAGCTGCTCACGTGATTCCTCGCTGCCCGGCGCGGTGTGCGCCACGATCTGATGCAGCAGGTCACTATTGCTGCTTTCAAAACGGTGCTGCAGGCCACGCAGCGGTGCCTGCGCCGCCAAACCCACCTGCGCACGCAGGCCGGCCATCTGCCGCCGTCGCAACCAGGCCGTGCCTACCAGCGGCGGCATCAGCGCGAAGCTCAGCACCGCCGCACCCATCGCGATCATGTGCGAGGTGCCTTCGTTGAAGAAGCGCGTCGGGTCGAAACTATGCACGCTGGTAATGGCCAGGATGTTCACCAGGCCCATGGTGTAACCCAGCCCGAACACCGACAGCTTCGGCCGGCTGACCATATAGGGCCCCACCAGAAAGAACGGCAGCAGACCGGCGACCAGCAGCGTATAGCCCTCCATCCGCGTCAACACGGTGAAGTTGCAGACATAGGCCGCCAGCAAACCGACCAGATAGCCCCAGCCCACCTTGCCGGTCATCCGCGCGGCATTGGGCACGGTCGCGAACAGGCCGGAGAAGATCGTCGCCAGCAGCATCACGTTGATCGCCATGGCCCAGCCGCTGGCCGCCCACAGCGCACCCAGCAACAACATTGTGATCGCGGTACGGGCAAATGCCACGGCCGCACCAAGGTAGTCATTGCCGCGGACGAAATGCGCACGCGCATCGTCCTCGGTGGGCGCCACCTGCGCGGTCAGCTGACGCCGCGCATGCACGTATTGCTCCAGCTCCTTCACGAAACGGCGCAGCAGCTGCGTACCGACATCGAAATCCTCAATCTGCGCCGCCCCCTGCAACCCGCCGCGCAGCCCGGCCGCACGCGACCCGAGCTGTCGGCGCACTTCATGGATGCGCTCAGCCAACTGCGCCGGGTCCTGCTCACTGCCCTGCAGGGCCAGGCCCAGGGGCTGGTACAGCTGCTGCAGGGCCTGCCCTGCCGCGGGCGCAGGCTGGCGCAGCAAACGGTTGATCAGATGATGCAGGGACTGGAAGCTGGTCGAAGCCGCCATGAAGCGCTGGTTGAAGCGCTGCAGGTGCGCGCTGCGGGCCCGCGCCTCCGGGTCTTCGAAGATCACCGAGCTGCGCAGGTCTTCCAGTGTCACCGCATCGCGCACTACGCGCAGGTGGGCCTGCTCCATCTGCTCACGCGGCATCTCGCCCAGCAGCGCACCGCGCATGAAGCCGAGGAAATTCTCATATTGGCCGCTGACTGCCGTGCGCAGGGTATCGCGCAGCCGCACCGGGAAGATCGTGTCGCTGATCACCGCGGTCACCAGCAGCCCCAGCAGCACCTCGCTGATACGCGCGACCGCCGAGTCGAACACCTGTCCCGGGTGGGTGGCGATCACCGGCAAGGCGATGATGGCGGCGGTGTAACCGGCCAGCACGAAGGCATAGGACTTGAAGTTGCGATGCAGGGTGGCACCGGCGGTGCAGCCGGCAATCCACAACGCCATCAGTATCAGGAAGGGCTCACGCTGTTGCGGAAACAACGCCACGATCAACAACGCCGCCGCTGCGCCCACCAAGGTGCCCAGCACGCGGTAGAAGGCCTTGGCCAGCACCATGCCGCTCTGCCGGTGCATGACGATGACCGTGGTCATCATCGCCGTGCCCGGTTGCGGCAGCTGCAGGCGCATCGCCAGCCAGCCGGTCAGGAAGAACGCCACGGTGGTACGCAGCACGAACAGCCAGGTATCGGCCTCGCCTTTCAGAAAGACCCGCATTCCCGCGTACCAGGGCGTGGCTGTCGGCGTGCTCACCGATGATGGGATGGCGGGCATGCTGGACTCAGTTCGCCTCGATGCCATCGAGCATCTTCTTGAGAAGCCGCTCAAGCTGGTGCTGCTCTTGCCCATCCAGGCCCTGCACCTGCATGACCAACAGCTCCGCCATCTTGGGCAGCAGCCGCTGGATGCAGGCCAGGCCATTCGCGGTCAGGTGCAGGCCCAGCTTGCGCCGGTCATGGGCGTCCGGAATGCGCTCCAACAGGCCCTTGTTGCACAGTTGGTCTGTCAGCCGGGTGATGTTGGCCGACTTCTCGGTTGCCGCTTCAGCCAACTCCGACGGGGTCAGCGGATGATCCGGCGTGCCGTACAACATCATCAGGATGTTGTACTCGGCGTGGCTGAGCTCGAACTCGCGCAACACCGCATTGGCACGGTCATGGACCGTCTTGTAGATCCCTTTGACCAGGCGCACCAGCACCGCGGGCTCGCGCGGGAATCCCGGCCAGCGGGCGCAGGTGGCATCAATCCGGGTTTCTGTCGCGTCGAAGCTGCTCATGGCCTATCCGGCTCATCCAAGGATGAGGCAGATAATACACATGTGTAATATAAACTTATAAAACAGTTTCGGGGTTACAGCGTTCTACGTTCAGCGTGGCGCCACATAGCCGCCACGCACCCCGCGCGGTGACAGCACCAGTTGCCACAGCTGCGAGTGGCGGGTGCGGAAGGTGGCCATGGAGCCCGCCAGGTAGAAGCGCCACATGCGCCGGAAGCGCTCGTCATAGCGTGCATCCAGCTGATCCCATGCCGCCTCCACGTTCTCGCGCCATGCCCGCAGGGTGCGGTCGTAGTCGGTACCGAAGTTGTGCCAGTCCTCCAGCACGAACAGCCCTTCCATCGCATGGGTGATCTGCGCAGCCGACGGCAGCATGGAGTTGGGGAAGATGTACCTTGCGATCCACGGGTCGGTGCGATCGCGGCTGATATTGGTGCCGATGCTGTGCAGAAGGAACAGGCCCTGTTCGGCCAGGCAGCGCCGGGCCACCTCGAAGTAGGTGCGGTAGTTCTTGACCCCGACATGCTCGAACATGCCCACCGACAGAATGGCGTCGAACGGTTCATGCAGCTCGCGGTAGTCCTGCAGGCGGATCTCGACCGGCAGCCCGGCGCACAGTTCGCGCGCGAACTCCGCCTGCTCCTGCGAGATGGTCACCCCCACCCCCTGCACGCCGTAGCGCTCGGCGGCGAATTTCAGCGCCTCGCCCCAGCCGCAACCGATATCGAGCACACGCATGCCAGGCTGCAGGCCCAGCTTGCGGCAGATCAGGTCCAGCTTGGCTTCCTGCGCGTCGTCCAGATTGCCGGCGTCGCGCCAGTAACCACAGCTGTAGACCAGGCGCTTGCCGAGCATGGCCCGGTAAAGATCGTTGCCAAGGTCATAGTGGCGCTTGCCGACCTCGTAGCTGCCCTGCCCGCTCTGCAGGTTGAACAGCTTGGCCTTGAGTGCATCCCAGACCTCGCCACCGCCATGCACGCGCTCGTCCAGGCGTGCGTCGAGCAGATGGGTGAGCAGGCCATCCAGCGAATGCGCCTGCCACCAGCCCTCCATGTAACTCTCGCCCAGACCGAGCGAGCCGTCGGCCAGCACCCGCGCATGGAAACGCGGGTCAAGGATGTCGATGTCCTGCGGCTGGTCACCCCCGGGGGTGATACCGGCCTCCTGCAACAGCGCTTCGACACGTCGTTGCAATCCTGCATCCATCGCTGGCCTCCATGGTTTACGGGTGTGCGAACAACCCCTGGTAATCAGCAGCCACATGCGGCAGCAGCACCGCCGCCGGTACATCCACCGTCTGCGTGCCGTCCGAATACGGCCCCACCTGGTAAGGCGCGAACACGAAACGCAGCGCGTTGATCTTGCCTGCCGCGTCCAGCACCGGCTGGAACTGGCTGAAGTTGGTCGGGTCCGGCGCGGTGCCTTCGTCAATCATCTTGGACAGATTGCGCACCTGCGCCTGCTGTTCCTCCGGCGACAGGTCCTCGCCCTGGGCACGCACGGTGGCCTGCTCCAGCAGCTTGTCCTCGGC
>NZ_DLJW01000054.1:0-3395 GCF_002477705.1 Stenotrophomonas sp. UBA7606
CCATGCTCGGCAGAGGCTCCATGCACGGACCAACCGCCACCGGTAATGCTCCTGCCGAGCATGGCTCGGCACTCCAGGGCGTAACTGTACGGGTAACGCCTCTTGCCGAGCATGGCTCGGCACTACAAAAAAAGGCCCGGGTTTCCCCGGGCCTTTGGCGTTCATCGTTGCGGCCTTGCTCAGGCGGCGAACAATGCTTTCATCTTCTTCAGCGCATTCGCCTCGATCTGGCGGATGCGTTCGGCCGACACGCCGTACTCGTCTGCCAGTTCCTGCAGCGTCACCTTGCTGTCGGCATCCAGCCAACGACGGGCGATGATGTCGCGCGAACGCTGGTCGAGCTTGGCCAGGCCTTCGCGCAACAGGCTCAGCTGGTTGTCTTCGCTGTCCTCACGCTCATAGGCCTGCGACGGGTCTTCATCGCGGGCGACCAGGTACGCTGCCGGCGACGGCGGCGCATGATCATCGTCTTCATCCGACGGCGCATCAAAACCGATGTCACGACCGGACAGGCGCGATTCCATCTCCA
The DNA here is from genome assembly GCF_002477705.1 of Stenotrophomonas sp. UBA7606. NCBI lineage: Bacteria > Pseudomonadati > Pseudomonadota > Gammaproteobacteria > Lysobacterales > Lysobacteraceae > Stenotrophomonas > Stenotrophomonas sp. UBA7606. The sequence continues at coordinate 530 of NZ_DLJW01000054.1, forward strand.
TCACTTCACGCTCGGAGACGTTCAGATCTTTGGCGACGGCGCTGACCTCGGCGGCGTTCATCCAGCCCAAGCGGGTCTTGGACTTGCGCAGGTTGAAGAACAGCTTGCGCTGCGCCTTGGTCGTGGCAACCTTGACGATGCGCCAGTTCTTGAGGATGAACTCGTGCATCTCGGCACGGATCCAGTGCACCGCAAAGGAGACCAGGCGAACGCCCATGTCCGGGTCGAAGCGCTTGACCGCCTTCATCAGGCCGATGTTGCCTTCCTGGATCAGGTCGCCCAGCTGCAGGCCGTAGCCGTTGTAACCGCGGGCCACGTGCACCACGAAGCGCAGGTGCGAATGCACCAGCTCACGCGCGGCGTTCAGATCCTGCTCGTCACGGAAGCGACGCGACAGTTCCTGTTCCTCATCGACCGACAGCACCGGGATCTGGTGCACGGCACCGATGTAGGCGTCCAGCGAACCGAGCGCACTGGGAATCGGGAGATTGTTTGCCACAAGGGCAGTGGAGGTGTTCAGGTTCATAGGACCTCATCTTAGCAGTCGAACTATTGGACTGCTCAGTACAGAAAAAGTTCCAGCGTTCTGTTTTTGTTGCCAAACCTTCATCTAAAGCTGAATTCGCCGCAGCGGTAACAGTCCAGAGGTCAGAATTACACCTTAACAAACCTTCTGTCGCCAGCATATGACAGGAATCAAACCGGTTCAGTCGGCAGCCGCCTTGCGCTCAAGCTACGCTCCCAGGCTCCCCGCACGCCCTCTCCGGCCCTGTTACGGGACCGGAGAGGCCGGCGTGAGCGCTTACCTGCCCTGCGCTGGTGTGGCTTCCAACTGCGGGCGGGTCAAACCACTTTCGCGCCACCACAGCTGTTCGGCATCCAGGACCGGCGCTTGCTGGCCGTAGCTCAGACGCAGGCCGAAGCTGTTGGCGAACAGGTCGCTGGCCTGTTCCCGACGGAACTGCAACGCCATCGTCCAGCCGCTGCGGAAGCCAAATTCCACGCCGCCGCCAAAGGCAAACGTGTTGTCGTTATAACTGCGAACGCCCAGCAGGTAGTCGCTGTCATTGGGCGCTACCACATAGTTCAGCGCGGCATCGCCGTTGCTGCGCAAGGCCTGCCGCCACTCCAGCATCCACGACGGCCGCACCGAAGCCCGCGCGGTGCGGAACAGGTAACGCCCTTCCACACCCAGCGCTGCGGTACTGCTGTCCAGGATCTGCCGGCGGTACTGCAGGTCGTAGTCACCCAAGCCATGCTCACGGTAGGCCTGCAGGGCAGTACGGCTGGCATCCAGGCGACCATAACCGGTCAGTGTGCCGGTCTCGCCCTGATGATCGTAGCCCAAGCTCAACGAGGCATAGCCTTGCTGGCCTTCACGTGAGGCAACCGCCGAAGCATTGACCTCGTTGCTGCGACGGCGGATGTCGAAATCCAGTTGTCCCCAGCCCAGCAGGCCGTCGATGAACCATGCGCGGCTGTGCCAGTTGCCGTACAGCGCCAACGACTTCTGCCGCGAATCCAATGCCGAACCCACGGTGTCGAAGTCGGTGTCATTCCAACCGTAGCCTCCGGCAAAGCCCAACGTGGTGCTTTCACCGAAGCGGCGATCCACGCCAACGCTGATACCGTCGGTACGGAACGAAGATCCCTCTGCATTGCTACGTGCGTCACGCTGGCCCCACTGGATGGCACCGGCACTCCAGAACCCCCAGCCCGCCGGCAGCTTCGGCGCAGGCGCGCCCACCTGCCCGGCATTCAGCGCCAGGCCCTGCTGGCCCATGCCGCCCTGCAGGTTCAACGACATTGCCTGCGAAGCCGCATTGCCACCATGCCGCAACTGGCTCAAGCGCGAGCGGATATTGTCCTGCTGCGCCTGCACGAAACGCAGGCTGGCATCCACTTGCGCCTGCACCCCCGCAATCACACCCGGGTCGCGTGTCGGGTCCGGACGATCATTCACCGTCAGCTGCAGGCTCACCATGCCTTCGACGAAGTTGGCAGTTGCTGCCTGCGTTGCCGTCAACGTCACCGTGCCCGCTGCCAGCAAGGTGACCGTGCGGCCATCGATGCGTGCCACGCGAGTGTCACTGCTGCTGAAGTGGAACGCACCGGAGGCGTTGCTGCTCGGGTCGGGCAGGTCGAAGTTGCCGTCCTCACGCTGCTTGTGCAGGTCGCCCAGCCACGACAGCACCGGCGCGGCCTTGCCGATAACGACATCCAACTTCGCCTGTACAGCCGCCGAATAGTTGGCATTGCCGGCCTGGTCGGCGGTCAACGAACAGGTACCCGCAGCAACCATCGTCACCGTGGAGCCATTCACCGTACAGGTGCTCGGCGTGGAGGAAGCAAACAGCAACGGTTCGCCAGAAGCGCCCGCCTCCGCATCGAGTGCGAAACTGCCGCCGGCTGCATACACCGGCTCCGCCGGATTGGCGACGAAATTGCGGATGCTCTGCGCCGCCCGGCCAATGCTGATGATCTGCGTTTCCTGCTTGGCGGCGGCGTAGTTGTTGTCACCGGCCTGATCGGCAGCAATGACGCAATTGCCGGCCGACAGCATCGTCACGGTACTGCCGTTGATCGAACACACTGCCGGCGACTGGCTACTGTAGGTCACCGCCAAACCGCTGCTGACCGTGGCCAGCGGATTCAGCGCGAAGCTGCTACCACTGACAAAGCTCTGTCCGCTCTGCGCAGCGAAGGTGATCACCTGCGTCGCCGACCCAATCGTGACGCTCAAGGTTTCCTGCGGGGCCGCGCTGTAGTTGCTATTGCCGGCTTGGTCGGCGGTCAGCGCACAGCTGCCCGCACTGACCATCGTCACCGTGGAGCCAGCAACAGTGCATATGCCCGGCGTGGTCGA
>NZ_DLJW01000076.1:0-20350 GCF_002477705.1 Stenotrophomonas sp. UBA7606
ACAGAAGCGGGATTTTACCGGCCGCACCAAGCTTGGGTCAACCCACCCCCTGCCCTGGCCCCTCCAGCCTGAACCCCGGTTCAGCGGCCGCCGCCCGGATCGGCCCCGGCAACACGCCGGCTCTGGCAAAGGCGGGCAATTGCCCCCAAATGACAAGGCCGCTAGGCTGATTGACTGCCGTCAGCGACGCCCCCACACCTCCTGCTACCGGCCCAGCCGGCAGCGGTCCAAATCGGATTTCCCATGGCGATGGATTTCATCCGCATCCGCGGTGCGCGGACGCACAACCTCAAGAACATCGACCTCGACCTGCCCCGCGACAAACTGATCGTGATCACCGGCCTGTCCGGCTCGGGCAAGTCCTCGCTGGCGTTCGACACCATCTATGCCGAGGGCCAGCGACGCTATGTCGAGTCGCTGTCGGCATATGCGCGGCAGTTCCTGAGCGTGATGGAAAAGCCCGACCTGGATCATATCGAAGGCCTGTCGCCGGCGATCTCGATCGAGCAGAAGTCGACCTCGCACAACCCGCGCTCGACCGTCGGCACCATCACCGAGATCTACGACTACCTGCGCCTGCTCTACGCCCGCGTGGGCAGCCCGCGTTGCCCCGACCACGGCTACCCGCTGGAGGCACAGACCGTCAGCCAGATGGTCGACCAGGTGCTGGCCCTGGACCCGGAGCAGCGCCACATGCTGCTGGCGCCGGTCATCCGTGAGCGCAAGGGCGAGCATGTACAGGTGTTCGACCAGTTGCGCGCGCAGGGCTTCGTGCGCGTGCGCGTGGACGGCGAGCTGTACGAGATCGACGAGGTGCCGGCGCTGACCCTGCGCCAGAAGCACACCATCGAAGCAGTGATCGACCGTTTCCGCCCGCGCGAGGACATCAAGCAGCGCCTGGCCGAAAGCTTTGAAACCGCGCTCAAGCTGGGCGACGGCATGGCCACGGTGATGGCGCTGGACGCCGCCGATGCGGCGCCGCAGCTGTTCTCCTCCAAGTACAGCTGCCCGGTCTGCGACTACGCTCTGCCCGAGCTGGAACCGCGCCTGTTCTCGTTCAACTCGCCGGTCGGCGCCTGCCCGGGCTGCGATGGCCTGGGCATGGCCGAGTTCTTCGACCCCAACCGCGTGGTGGTGCACCCCGAGCTGTCGCTGGCTGCCGGCGCGGTGCGCGGCTGGGATCGCCGCAATGCCTATTACTTCCAGCTGATCGCCTCGCTGGCCAAGCACTTCAAGTTCGACGTTGACGCGCCCTGGCAGTCACTGCCGGAGAACGTGAAGCAGGCCGTGCTGTACGGCAGCGGCGAGGACCAGATCACCTTCACCTATTTCACCGAGGCCGGTGGCCGCAGCCAGCGCAAGCACCGCTTCGAAGGCATCATCCCCAACCTGGAACGCCGCTACCGCGAAACCGAATCACCGGCGGTACGCGAGGAGCTGGCCAAGTACATCAGCGAGCGCCCCTGCCCCGAGTGCAAGGGTGCGCGCCTGAACAAGGCCGCACGCAATGTATTCGTCGCCGACCGCCCACTGCCGGACATCGCGGTGCTGCCGATCGACGAGGCCAAGCGCTTCTTCGGTGAGCTCAGCCTGCCCGGCTGGCGCGGCGAGATCGCCACCAAGATCGTCAAGGAAATCAGCGAGCGACTGGGCTTCCTGGTCGACGTCGGCCTGGATTACCTCACCCTGGAGCGCAAGGCCGACACCTTGTCCGGCGGTGAAGCACAGCGCATCCGCCTTGCCTCGCAGATCGGCGCCGGCCTGGTCGGGGTGATGTACGTGCTCGACGAGCCGTCCATCGGCCTGCACCAGCGCGACAACGAACGCCTGCTGGGCACCCTCACCCGCCTGCGCGACCTGGGCAATACGGTGATCGTGGTCGAGCACGATGAAGACGCGATCCGCCTGGCCGATTACGTGGTCGACATCGGCCCGGGCGCAGGCGTGCACGGCGGCGAGATCGTCGGCCAGGGCCAGTTGCAGGACCTGCTGGATGCACCGCGTTCGCTGACCGGTCAGTACCTGTCCGGCAAACGCCAGATCGAGATCCCGGCACGCCGCCACAAGCCCAACCCGAAGATGACGCTGCGCCTGCGTGGCGCCAGCGGCAACAACCTGAAGAACGTGGATCTGGATATTCCGTCTGGCCTGTTGACCTGCGTGACCGGCGTGTCCGGCTCGGGCAAGTCGACGCTGATCAACGACACCTTGTTCTCGCTGGCGGCCAACGAGATCAACGGTTCTTCGCACCCCATCGCCAAGTACAAGAGCGTCGAAGGCCTGGACCTGTTCGACAAGGTCGTCGACATCGACCAGTCGCCAATCGGCCGCACCCCACGCTCCAACCCGGCGACCTATACCGGTCTGTTCACGCCGCTGCGCGAGCTGTATGCACAGGTGCCGGAGGCGCGTGCGCGTGGTTATTCGCCGGGCCGCTTCAGCTTCAACGTGCGCGGCGGCCGCTGCGAGGCCTGCCAGGGCGATGGCCTGATCAAGGTGGAAATGCACTTCCTGCCGGACGTGTATGTGCCCTGCGACGTCTGCCACGGCAAGCGCTACAACCGCGAGACGCTGGAGATCCTCTACAAGGGTTACAACATCAACGACGTGCTGGAAATGACCGTCGAAGATGCGTTGCGCCTGTTCGAGCCGGTGCCGGCCATCGCCCGCAAGCTGGAAACGCTGATGGACGTGGGCCTGAGCTACATCAAGCTGGGCCAGAGCGCGACCACGCTGTCCGGCGGTGAAGCGCAGCGCGTGAAGCTGTCCAAGGAGCTGTCGCGCCGCGATACCGGCCGCACCCTGTACATCCTCGACGAGCCCACCACCGGCCTGCACTTCCACGACATCGAGGCCCTGCTCGGCGTGCTGCACAAGCTGCGTGACGAGGGCAATACGGTGGTGGTGATCGAGCACAACCTGGACGTGATCAAGACCGCCGACTGGATCGTCGACCTGGGCCCGGAAGGTGGCCATCGCGGCGGCACGGTACTGGTCACCGGCACACCGGAAGACGTGGCCGCACACCCGGACTCCTACACCGGCCAGTTCCTGGCCAAGATGCTGCCTTCGACCAGCGCGCGCCCGGAGCAACCGGCGGCCGTGGCCAACAAGCCCGATGCGCGTCCGCCGCGCAAGGAGAAGCCGGTCAAGAAAGCAGCAGCCAAGAAGGCTGCCGCCCCCGCCAAGAAGAAGGCTGCGAAATGAGCAACGAACACAAGCAACTGGCCCGCGTGCCGATCAGCGTGCGCTGGCGCGACATGGACTCGATGGGCCACGTCAACAACGCCAAGTACGTGTCCTACCTGGAAGAAGCGCGCGTGCGCTGGATGCTGGGTGTGGAAGGCGTGTCGATGAGCGACCGCATCGCGCCGGTGGTGGCCAATACCAACATCAACTACCGCCTGCCGATCGTGTGGCCGAACGACATTGTCGTGGAACTGTTCGTCGAGCGACTGGGCAACAGTAGCGTGACGATTGGTCACCGCATCGTTGACCAGAACGACGACAGCAAGCTGTATTCGGACGGCAACGTGGTGGTGGTCTGGATGGATACGCAGACCGGCAAGAGTGCACCCTTGCCGGAGGCTGTGCGGGGTGCTTCGAGCTGAGCCCGCCTGACCCTTCTCCCTCCGGGAGAAGGTGCCCCGAAGGGGCGGATGAGGGTCGGTTCAGCACTGGCGTTGTGGGCAGCGCGGTGCTTCGCCCCTACCCTCACCCCAACCCCTCTCCCGGTGGGAGAGGGGCTTGATCTGCAGTGGCGAGCGTGGCCTCAACCTGCCCGCATTCACTGCCTTACTTCAACGCAACCTTCGGAAAATCCACCGGCACATCCAGCGCCACGTTGATGTAGTTGGTGAACAGGTTCAACGCCACATGGGCAAGAATCTCGACGATCTGCTCGTCACCGAAGCCCGCACTCCGCAGCGCCGCCACATCGGCATCGTCCAGCTGCGCACGCTGCTCCACTACTTTCAGCGCAAAGCGCAATGCCGCCGCAGTGCGCGCGTCTTCGGACTGGCCCGACTGTGCCGACGTCATCTCAGCCGCACTGGCGCCGGCCTTCTGCCCCAACACGGTGTGCGCGGCCAGGCAGTACTCGCAACGGTTGCGGTTGGCGATGGCAACGGCGATCTGCTCGCCGAGCTTGCTGCCAAGGCTGCCCTTGCCCAGTGCGCCGAACGCCCCCCACATGCTCTGCAGTGCAGCCGGGGAATTGGACACTGCCTTGAACATGTTCGGCGTCGCGCCGAAGGCCTGGTGGATCTGTGCCAGCAGCGGCTGGCTGGCGGCGGGGACGGTCTGGGTTTCAAGATTGATGCGTGACATGGCGATCTCCTGATCGGTTGGGATGCTTGCCGGGCCATCAGCCCGTGAAAGAAGTATCCCGCCCTGATCCGAACGATTTGATACGATCAGTCCAGCAAACAAACCAATTGATACAGATGAGCAGCCTCCCGCCCGTGGATCGCCTGGCAGGCGTCCTGGAAAATTTCCGCTTCCAGGCCCAACTGTTCCACTCCGGTCCGCTATGCGGACTGACCAGCTTCGATGCAGGTGAAGGCCACGCCTACCTGCACGTGCTGCGGCGTGGCCGGCTCGAGGTCAGCCATCCCGGCAGCCGCGATATCCCGGCCTCGATGCACTTCGAGGAACCGACCCTGCTGTTCTATCCGCGACCGTTCAGTCATCGCTTCCACAACCCGCCACGCGAGGGCGCCGATTTCACCTGCGCTCGCCTGGACTTCGATGGCGGCATTGCGCACCCACTGGTGCGCGGCCTGCCCTCATTGATCGCATTGCCGCTGGCACGTATCCCCGGCCTGGCAATGACGCTGGAACTGCTGTTCAACGAGACCGACAACGTCCGCTGCGGCCAACGCCTTCTCACCGATCGCCTGTTCGAAGTCGTGGTCATCCAGCTGCTGCGCTGGCTGCTGGATCATCCGCAGGAAGCAGGGATTCCCGCGGGCTTCATCACCGGGCTGTCGGATGCACGCCTGTCGCGTGCCTTGGCGGCAATGCACGATCGCCCCGGCGAAAGCTGGACACTCACCAGCCTGGCCGAACAAGCCGGCATGTCGCGTACCGCGTTTGCCAACAGTTTTCGCGACATCGTCGGGCAGACGCCGCTGGACTACCTCACCGATTGGCGCATCGCACTGGCCCAGCGCCGGCTGCGGCAAGGCCGACCGATCAAGACGCTGGCCGATGAGCTGGGCTATGCCAATGCCTCAGCGCTTTCGCGCGTGTTCGCCTCCAGAACCGGAATGTCACCGCGCGACTGGTTGAAGCAGGCCGAGGCCTGATCAACGCGCAGGCGCGTCGCGCCGTACCTGCAGCGTTCCGTCGACCTTGGTGCCGTCTTCCAGGCTCAACCGCAACGGCAGCTGCGCGCCCTCCGCCAGCGGCACTTCCGGCTGCATCAGCATCAAGTGCAGACCGCCGGGCTTCAGCTCGGCCGATGCGCCCGCGGCAATGGGCAAGCGATCGATCTCACGCATCCGGCTGACGCCATCCGCCACCGTGGTTTCATGCAGCGATACATCGCCAAAGGCCTTGCTGCCCGCGCCAATCACCACTATCCCGTTGGCGCAGCCGTTGCGGATACGCGCAAAGCCGGCCGCCATCCGCATCGCCCCCGGGGTCAACCGCACCCAACCCTGTTCCACACTCACACAGCCCGGCGCGGCAACCACCGGCCCGGCCAGCGTTGCCAACAGTACGCACACGAATGGTTTGGTTATCATCAGGCCACGACTCCTTGCCGTTCGAGAAACCGCAGCATGACCACGCTCATCGAAGTGATCAACCATGGCCCCATCCGCGAACTGCGCCTGGCGCGGCCGCCGGTCAACGCGCTGGATACCGAACTTTGCCGTGCACTGATTGCCGCCGTCACCCTTGCGATGGCCGACGACGTGCACGGCATCGTGCTGTCCGGCAGCGAGCGTATCTTCACCGGCGGCATGGACGTGCCGCACCTGCTCTCGCATGGCGATGACAAGCGCAAACTGATGGACAGCTGGCAGGCTTTCTTCGGCGCTGCACGTGCATTGGCCGAAAGCCGCGTCCCGGTGGTCGCCGCGCTGACCGGTCACTCGCCGGCCGGCGGTTGTGTGCTGGCACTGTGCTGCGATTACCGGGTGATGGCGCGCAGCGCCGACCCGGCCAAGCCCTATGTGATCGGCCTGAACGAGGTACAGGTGGGCCTGGTCGCGCCGGAAGGCATCCAGCGCCTGATGCGCCGTGTGGTCGGCCACCACCGTGCCGGCGTCTTGCTGACCGGCGGCCAGTTGGTCAGCGCCGAGCGCGCCCTGGAGATCGGCCTGGTCGATGAACTGGCCGACGGCGCAGCGCAGGTGGTCGAACGCGCCATCGGCTGGCTGCAGGCCCAACTCAAGCTGCCGCCGCAGCCGATGCTGCAGACCCGCGCCATCGCCCGCGCCGACCTGCACGAGGCCATGCAGGCCGAACACATCCAGCTGGAACGCTTCGTCGAGGCTTGGTTCTCGCCGGATGCGCAGGGCGCCTTGCAGGCCCTGGCGGCTCGCCTGGGCAAGAGCTAGGAACGAGGGAAGAGGAGTGAGCAACGAGTAAAAGCAGGGGCAGGAGCTAGAAACGAGTGAACAGGAGTGAGCAACGAGTAAAAGCAGGGGCAAGAGCAAGAACCTGGAGCCTGCAGTGGCCGTGGAGTGGCTGTGGCTGCGGCTGTTGCCCTCACCTACTCCTCACTCCTCTTGACTCACTTCTCGCCCTTCTTGCTCCTCACTCCTCTTGACTCACTCCTCAGCCTTATATAATCGCGGCCTGTCGAAATGAAGGCCGCCGCCTTGTCCAACACGCCCGAACCCGTGGTCTCCGAACTGATTGACCTGCTGTCGCTGGAGCGGCTGGAGGACAACCTGTTCCGTGGCCAGAGCCGCGACATCGGCACCAAGTACGTGTTTGGCGGGCAGGTGCTGGGGCAGGCGCTGGCCGCCGCCCAGGCCACGGTCGACAATGGCCGCCACGTGCATTCACTGCACGCTTATTTCCTGCGCGCCGGCAACATCGACCACCCCATCGTCTATGACGTGGACCGCACCCGTGATGGCGGCAGCTTCTCGGTGCGCCGCGTCACCGCCATCCAGCACGGCAAGGTGATCTTCTTCTGCGCGGCTTCGTTCCAGCAGGCCGAGCGCGGTGCCGAACACCAGCACAAGATGCCGGACGTGCCGCAGCCCGAGGACATCGAGCCGAGCCGTCCACTGCCGGCCGATGTGCTGGAGCGCTTGCCGGTGAAGGTGCAGCGCTGGCTTTCGCGCGGCGGTCCGTTTGAATTCCGCCACGTCTATCCGCGCGATGAACTGAACCCGCCCAAGCGCCCGCCCTATCACCAGGTGTGGCTGCGCCTGAACGAGAAAATCGGCGATGCGCCGGAGCTGCACCAGGCGCTGCTGGCCTATGCCTCCGACTTCCATCTGCTCGGCACGGCCACCTTCCCGCACGGCATCAGCTACTACCAGCCGCATGTGCAGATGGCCTCGCTCGACCATGCGATCTGGTTCCACCGCCCGTTCCGCGCCGACGACTGGCTGCTGTATTCGCTGGACAGCCCCAGCGCGCAGGATTCGCGCGGGCTGGCACGTGGCCAGTTCTACACCCGCGATGGCGTACTGGTGGCCAGCACCGCGCAGGAAGGGCTGATCCGCGTCACCCCCGACGACAACGAAACGAGCAAGGGCTGAACCATGCGCAAGATTTTCAGCAGCCAGCGCGTCGAAAATGCCGAAGGCGTGGCACAGATCCTGCGCGATGCGGGCATCGAAGTCCGCGTCACCAACGGCCGCTCCTACCACAGCAAGCGCCGTGGCCAGTTCAGCTATACCGACAAGGTCAACAACGAGAACCTGCCCTCGGTCTGGGTGGTACACGCCAACGACCAGCCGCGTGCACGCGAGATCCTGCGCGAAAAGCGACTGCTCGACACCACCCGCCGCGACCATCCCACCGCTGAATACGCCTTCCGCGAGACACCGGCCGATGCGGGCGCGGGCCGTGGCTGGGCTTGGCGTATCCGCATCGCCCTGCTGGTGGTCATTGCCGGCGTGGCCCTGGTGATCATGCTGCGGCATCGCTCGGCCCCCTCGCCTGCCGCCAGCCCCACGGCGACCGCACCGGCGGCAACAGCCCCGACCACACCACAGGTGCAACCTGGCACGGATGGTGAGGACGGCTTCCGTGTACGCATCCAGCCCGACACCCCTGCCCCCGCACCGGCCCCCCCGGCTCCGCCACCGGAAAAATAAACGGTCACATCCGGCGCCGGCGTGCGTCCTGTCTGGCAGTACCGTCAACGAGGCCTGTCGATGAGCACCGAAGCGCTGGATAGCATGCTGCACAACGAGCTGCCGGCAGCCCGCAAGGGCTGCACGCAGTCCTATGGCCGCATCGTGATGGCGTGCCAGAACACGGTGACCGCCATTGCCCTGGCCATCACCCACGATGTGCAGGCCAGCGAGGACATCGCCCAGGAGGCCTTCATCAAGGCCTGGCAACAGCTCAATCAGCTCAACAACACCTCCAGCTTCCTGCCCTGGCTGCGGCAGATCACCCGCAACCTGGCGCGTGATTGGCTGCGCGCCAACCGCAACCGCCCGCTCAGCGGCCAGGCCGCCGATATCGCCATCAGCATGGCCGCCGATCCTGCCCCCAACGGCGCCGATGCGATGGCGCGGGTGGAGGAGGAGATGGTGGCCGAGGAAATCATTTCCGCCCTGCCCGAAGACAGCCGCGAGACCCTGCTGCTCTATTACCGCGAGGGACAGAGCTCACAGCAGGTCGCCACGCTGCTGGGGCTCAGCGACGCAGCCGTGCGCAAGCGCCTGTCGCGTGCCCGGGCCAGCGTGCGCGAGGAAATGCTCAAGCGCTTTGGCGAGTTTGCCCGCAGTACCGCACCGGGCGCCGCATTTGCGGCCCTCGTCAGCTCGACCCTGATGCTGGCCGCCCCCGGCACCGCCAGCGCCGTCATCCTGTCCACATCGCTGGGCGTAGCGGGCGGCAGCGCCGGCAAGGCGGGGCTCGGCGGGCTGGGTGCCAACAGCGCACTCGGCGGTGCGGCAGCAGGCGGCCTGGGGGCCACCATGAATACCGTATTCCCCAACCCCTTCGACATGTGGGTGGTGCTGGGCGCGATGTTCTTCGGCACGCTGGCGGCGTTCCTCTCCAGCCTGTATCTGCTGCACTTCGCCGACACGCCTGCCGAGCGCAAGCAGGTGCTGCGCTTCATGCGCCTGCACACCCTCACCGCCCTGCTGTTCTGCATCACCTCGCTGGCAGGCATCGTACTGCGTCTGGGCACCACGGCCGGGCTGATATTGCTGGCGTTGGGCATGGCCGCGCTGAACTACCAATACCTGGTCACCCTGCCCCGCACCATGGCCTTGATGCTGGCCCGCGACGCCGTGCGCCATGGCCGCGCCGGCCCCAGCTGGGTCTATCGCAGCCTGTTCGGGCGGAGCGCCGTCATCAGCGCCTCGTTGCTGGTCGTTGCGGCGGTGGCCCACACCCTCATGCGCGACTGAAAAAAAAACACCCCCGCTGCTGCCAGCGGGGGTGCTGTCGATCGGCGCCTCTCCGGGGTACTTACTTCGCAGCCGGAGCCTGCGGCGGCATCGGCCCACGCGGGCCACGATGGCCACGCGGTGCCTCCTTGCGTGCCGCTTCCAACTCGGCCGCACTCAGCTTGCCGTCCTTGTCGGTGTCGGCCTTGGCAAACCATTCGGCTCGGCGCTGCTCGGCGCGGGCCTGGCGATCTGCCTGGTCGATGAAGCCATCCTTGTTGACATCCAGACGAGCGAAATTGGCCTGGTATTCGGCGGCACTGATACGGCCATCATTGTTGGTATCCATGCCATGCATGAAGCCCCCGTCGCGCGGGCCATGCATGCCGCCGTGGCGACTGCCGCCATGGTGGCGTCCGCCGTGGCGCGGCGCCGGCATTTCTTCGCGCGAGAGCTTGCCGTCCTTGTTCTTGTCCAGCTCGTCGAAACGCTGCGCCAGGCGCGGCTGCGCTGCGGCCTCCTGGCGATCGATCTGGCCATCGTTGTTGGCATCCAGACGCGACGCGGCCGGCTGCGGGTTGGCCGGGTTGGCCGCAAAGGCCAGGCCGGTAGCCGTGGTCGCCAGCAACATCGCCAGCAGGAGAAGGGGTTTGCGGTGGGTCTGGGTCATCGTAAGGCTCCGTGGTGGACGACGGACGCTGCAGTGCGTCCTCGCTACGTTCAACGCTTGGCCCACGCCGGTGGTTGACGCCACAACCTGCATTGTTCATCCAGCAGACAGACGCAGGTTTTGCGACCGCGCGCGGCTATGCTGTGGCCATGGCAGCCCACGGCGAAAACAACGAAGAACTGCGCCTGTTCCAGACCGGCGAACACCCTTGCGGCTATTGGCCGGACCGTCAGGCGCGCGACCTGGTGCTCGATCCTCAGGACGAGCGGCTCGGCACGCTCTACCCCATGGCCCTGAGTTGGGGCTTCCGCCGTTCCGGCGACCTGGTCTACCGCCCGCACTGCCAGAACTGCCGTGCCTGTGTGCCGGTGCGCATTCCCGTGGCGCGCTTCAGCCCTGATCGCAGCCAGCGCCGTTGCCTTGCCCGCAATGCCGACCTGCAGTGCCGCGTGCTGCCGGCCGAGCGCACCGATGAACAGTTTGCGCTCTATCACCGCTACCTGCAGCACCGCCACGCCAATGGTGGCATGGACGACCATGGCCCGCATGAGTTCGACCAGTTCCTGGTGGGCAGTTGGTCACATGGGCGCTTCATGGAAATCCGTGGCCCACGCGGTGACGCGGCACAGGGTCCGCTGTTGGCGGTGGCGGTCACCGATGTCACGCCCTTGGGCCTGTCAGCGGTCTACACCTTTTTCGATCCGGAAGAGGACAAGCGCAGTCTGGGGACCTTCGGCATCCTCCAGCAGATCGCCTGGGCGCAGCGCAATCAGCTGCCCCACCTCTATCTCGGCTACTGGATCCACGGCCATCGCAAGATGGAATACAAGCGCCGCTACCAACCACTGGAATACTTCGACGGCAAGCGCTGGTTGCCTGCCGGTGCGGCGGCTGATCCGCAGCTGCCTTGATTCGGATTTAACCGGTGTTTATGCAGTATCGCCCTGTCATCACCTGCTGTGATGACGCATGGACGTATTCCCTACTCAGGAGCACTGCGTGAAGACACAACTGTTGACCCTGGCCGTCATCGGCACCCTCGCCCTGGCCGGTTGCAAGAAGGCTGATGCACCGGCCACCGATGCACCGGCAAACACCCCGGCCAATGCCGCCGCCGCTGCCGACGTCACCCCTGCGCCGGCCACGGATACGGTCAACGTCGGCACCGGCGTGGCCGAATGCGACCAGTATCTGGAAAAAGTCTACGCGTGCATCAGCAACAAGGTCCCCGAGGCCCAGCGCGACATGATGAAAAAGGGCATCGAGCAGTCACGGAATGCCTGGAATGGCGTCACCGACAAAGCCGAGCTGGCCAACCAGTGCAGGACCGCGCTGGAGCAGGCCAAAACCACGTTCGGTGCGATGGGCTGCACGCTCTAAGCAGCCGCTGGCACCACCGTGAGCGCCCCGCCCTGCGGGGCGTTGTCGTTTCGCCCCATCCTCATGGGGACGTGAGAAAATCAACGCATGCGTATCCTGACCCTACTTGCCCCGATGACTCTGCTGCTGGCTGCCTGCTCGACCACCCCCGGCGGCAGTGCTGGCGGTTCCGACCAGCTGCGGCTGGCTACCTACAACACCTCGCTGTACTCCGATGACGACGGTGGTTTGATCCATGAGCTGCAGGGCGACAGCGCGCACGCGCGCAAGATCGCCGCCGTGCTGCAACAGACCCGGCCTGACCTGGTACTGCTCAACGAGTTTGACTTCGACGAGGCCCACCAGGCCGCCGACCTGTTCCAGCAACGCTACCTGGAAGTCGCCCAGCCCGGCGGCGGCGAGCCCTTGAAGTACCCCTACCGCTACCTGGCACCGGTCAATACCGGCGTGCCCAGCGGCCTGGACCTGGACAACAACGGCACCGTTGGCGGCAAGGGCCGCGAACGCGGCAATGATGCCTGGGGCTACGGCCTGCACCCGGGCCAGTACGGCATGCTGGTGCTGTCGCGCTATCCGATCGATGAGGCGGCAGTGCGCACGTTCCAGATGCTGAAGTGGAGCGAGATGCCCGGCGCGCTGCGCCCGGTCGACCCAGCTACCGGCACATCGTTCTGGCCGGACGCCGTGTGGTCGCAGCTGCGGCTGTCCTCCAAATCGCATTGGGACGTGCCGGTGCGCACCCCGCTGGGCACCGTGCACGTGCTGGCCTCGCATCCCACCCCGCCGGTGTTCGACGGCAAGGAAAAGCGCAACGCTGCCCGCAACCACGACGAGCTGCGACTGTGGAAGGAATACCTGGACGGGGGCAACAAGCCTTGGCTGTGCGATGACAAGGGCCTGTGTGGCGGGCTGGCGCCGGATGCGCGCTTCGTGATTGTCGGCGACCTCAACAACGACCCGGCCGACGGCGACGGCCGCCACGACGCCATCGTCGAACTGCTGGAACACCCACGCGTGCTGCGCTACCCGACCCCGACCAGCGTCGGTGCCGAGCAGACCAGCCTGGCCTATGCGGAAAAGGGCGTGGTTCGCCGCGGCGCACCGCAGCATGCCACCGGTGATTTCGGCCCGCGTTCGGGCACGATGCGGCTGGACTATGTGCTGCCTTCCACTGGCCTGAGCTACATTGGCAGCGGCGTGTTCTGGCCAGCCAATGACAGCCCGGAGGCGAAGATCGCCGATGGCAGCGACCACCATCTTGTCTGGGTGGACGTGAAGTAAAAGCACGCCGGCTTAGCCGGCGTTTTTTTGGCTTCTGGTTTTTGTGGGAGCGGCGTAAGCCGCGCAGCAGCTGCACCACCAGATCGCAAAGACCATGACACTCAGCAATGTCAGCTTCGCGACTGATGATGCTCGCCTGCCATTGTAGGAGCGGCGTAAGCCGCGAAGCTCGTACATCAACAGATGACAATGCATCCCGCTGCTGCAGCATTGCCAGCTTCGCGGCTTACGCCGCTCCCAGAGGCGCGCGGGCGACGGCTGGTGCGGGAGCTGCATCAGAGCAGCAACGCTTTACCCCTCCCCTACCCTCCCCTTGCCTTCGGCAAAGGGAGGTAGCTGAGCGCTCAGCGCAGCTCAATCCCGATTGCCGCCGCCGCATCACGCGCAATCGCACGCGCCTGCTCCACATCGGCGGCACGCGCCAGGGTCACGCCAACGCGGCGCTGGCCCTGCACCATCGGCTTGCCGAACAGGCGCAATGCCGAATCCGGATGGACCAAGGCCTCGGCCACATTGCGGAAGAACGGCACACCATTGCCCTGCGCCAGCATCGCGCACGATGCCGATGCGCCGTTGTGGCGAATGTTCGGGATAGGCAGGCCCAGAATGGCGCGCGCGTGCAGCGCGAACTCGCTCAACTCCTGCGATACCAGGGTGACCAGGCCGGTGTCATGCGGACGCGGCGACACCTCGCTGAACCACACCGCATCGCCCTTCACGAACAGCTCGACACCGAACAGACCCCAGCCGCCCAGATCATCGGTGATGGCACGGGCAATCTGCTGCGCGCCCTCCAGCGCCCTGGCCGACATCGCCTGCGGCTGCCAGCTCTCGCGGTAGTCACCATCCTTCTGCAGGTGGCCTACCGGGTCACAGAAGGCGGTGCCGCCGGCATGGCGCACGGTCAGCAGGGTGATTTCGTAATCAAAATCGATGAAGCCTTCGACGATGCAGCGGCCGGCACCGGCACGGCCACCGGTCTGCGCGTATTCCCAGGCCGGGCCGATGTCAGCCTCGCTGCGCAGCGTGCTCTGGCCCTTGCCCGAGGAGGACATCACCGGCTTGACCACGCAGGGCAGGCCAATGGCCGCCACCGCGTCGCGGTACTCGGCTTCGGTATCGACGAAGCGATATGGCGAGGTCGGCAGGCCCAGGGTCTCGGCGGCAAGGCGACGGATGCCTTCGCGGTCCATGGTCAGGCGCGCAGCGCGCGCGGTCGGGATCACCCGCAGGCCCTGCTCGGCCTCCAACTGCACCAGGGTTTCGGTGTGGATGGCCTCGATTTCCGGCACCACCAGGTGCGGCTGCTCCTGCGCGATCAGTGCCTTCAGCGCGGCCGGGTCCAGCATGTCCAGCACGTGGCTGCGGTGCGCCACCTGCATGGCCGGGGCATTGGCATAGCGGTCGGCGGCAATCACTTCCACCCCGAAGCGCTGCAGCTCGATGGCCACTTCCTTGCCCAGTTCGCCCGAACCAAGCAGCAGCACGCGGGTGGCGGAGGGGGACAGCGGGGTACCGAGGGTGATCATCAGGCAGGTCCGAGGGCGCTAAAGAGGGTGCCTATTCTAGGCAACGCCGCCCGGCGAGGGGACCCGTAGCCCGGGTAAGCGCCAGCGCACCCGGGGACTGGGCGGAACGACCGTGGCGAACGCGGGCCAGCCTGCTGCCCGGGTGCGCGGCGCTTACCCGGGCTACGGGTTCCTGGCCCGGCGGGAGGGCTGCTCCAGAATCGCTTGCATGTTGATATCAATTTGATATCGTTCGCATCAACCACCACGGAAGATGTGCCATGAAAGAGAAGTCCCTCGGTTCCATGTCCGGTATTCCCACCCTGCTGGGCACCCTCCTGATGATGCTCGTCGGCGCCGCCGCCATCGTCGGCGCAGTGGTCGTCACCAAAAATGGCACCGGCGGCGGTGGGATGCTGGTGCTGGGTGGCATCGCGCTGGTCACCGTGGGCATCTTCCTCGCCTGCGGTCTGTACATGGTCCAGCCCAACCAGGTGGCCGTGCTCAGCCTGTTCGGCAAGTACGTGGGCACGGTCAAGGACAACGGCCTGCGCTGGAACAACCCCTTCCTCAGCAAGCGCACTGTCAGCCAGCGCGTGCGCAATTTCGAAAGCGGCAAGCTCAAGGTCAACGAGCTGGACGGCTCGCCGATCGAGATCGCCGCGGTCATCGTCTGGCAGGTGGTCGATGCCTCCGAGGCGGTCTACAACGTCGATGACTATGAAAGCTTCGTGCACATCCAGTCCGAGTCGGCGTTGCGTGCGATGGCCACCAGCTATCCCTACGACCAGCACACCGAAGGCCAGTTGGCCCTGCGCAGCCATGCCGCCGAGATCTCCCAGCACCTGAAGGACGAGCTGGCCGAGCGTCTGGCCGACGCCGGCGTGCAGGTCCTCGATGCGCGCATCAGCCACCTGGCCTACGCACCGGAAATCGCCCAGGCCATGCTGCAGCGCCAGCAGGCAAGCGCGGTGATCGCCGCGCGCACGCAGATCGTTGCCGGCGCGGTCGGCATGGTCGAAATGGCGCTGCTGGAACTGCAGAAAAACGCCGTCGTCACCCTGGACGAAGAACGCAAGGCACACATGGTCAGCAACCTGTTGACCGTGCTGTGTTCTGATCGTGGCACCCAGCCGATCGTCAACGCCGGCTCGCTGTACTGAACAATGCAATGAGGTAACCGTAGTGAATGTGTACGCCCCCCTGATCATCGCCGCCACCGGCATACCCGCCTTGTGCGTCGCCGTGTGGAGCGGCCGCCCCGGCACGGCGCACGCACGCGGCGTGGGCCTGCGCTGGGCACTGATCGCACTGAGCCTGTTTGTCGGCGGCATCGGCGTCTATCTGGCCGGTGACAACCACAACATCGCCTATGGCGTGGTCATCGCACTGGTGGTGGCGGTCAATGCGCTGGGGGTGTCGTTGTTGATGCATCTACGCCGCGGCAACAACGGGACGCCGCGCGGTGAGTGAGAAGAAGGCCTATCCGCTGCGCATCAACGCTGAAGTACTGGCGGCTGCCCAGCGCTGGGCCGACGACGAGCTGCGCAGCCTCAACGCGCAGATCGAGTATGTGATCCGCGACGCCCTGCGCAAGGCCGGGCGCCTTCCCAAACCCAAAGCTGATGACAAGGAAGAACAATGAGCAAGCGTTGGCAATACCTCACCATCGAACTGCCTGCTTCGATGCTCAAGGGTGGCCCTACCGTCGAAAAGATCCAGGCGGAGCTGACCAAACAAGGCAACCTCGGCTGGGAACTGGTCAACATGGTGCACTACGGCCAACTGTCGCCGGCCATGCTCATCTTCAAGAAGGAACAGTGATGAAGCCGCGGCTCGCAGGGATCGCTACCGCCCTACTGCTCGTCATCGCACCCGGCATGGCGGCGGAAACACCCGCAGCGCTGGCCACACGCCTGCTCGACCAGCTTGATGCGGGCCTCTACAGCGAAGCCGAGGCCAGTTTTTCCACGCAGATGAAGGCTGCGGTACCCGCGGACAAGCTCAAGGCGGTATGGGAATCACTACCCGTGCAGATGGGCGCCGCAGGCCAGCGTGGCCAGGCCCGTACCAGCGAAGCCGATGGCCATCGCATCGTCGTCATTCCCTTGAACTATGCCAACGGGCAGCTGCAGGCGCGCGTGGCCCTGGACCAGAACGACAGGATTGCCGGCTTCCTGCTGCAGCCAGCCGCCGCCGCGCCGGCAGCCGCACCCGCCAGCGATGCCAACTTCAACGAGCAGCCGTTCACCATACCTGGCAGCGCACCCGGCAAGGCAGGCCTGCCCGGCACCCTTGCCCTGCCCAAGGGCAAAGGCCCGTTCCCGGCCGTGGTGCTGGTGCATGGCTCCGGTCCGCAGGACCGGGACGAGACCATCGGCCCCAACCGCCCGTTCCTGGATATCGCCCGTGGGCTGGCCGCGCAGGGCATCGCTGTGCTGCGTTATGACAAGCGCACCCACGCACGCCCGCAGGACTTCAAGGGCAGCTTCAGCATCGACGATGAAACCACCGACGATGCCGTCGCCGCGATCGACGTCCTGGCCGGCACAGCCGGCATCGATGCACGCCATATTTACCTGCTCGGCCACAGCCAGGGTGGTCTGCTGGCCGGGCGCATTGCCAAGGCCAGCCAGGGCAAGCTCGCCGGTCTGGTGCTGCTTGCGGCACCCGCACGCCCTCTGCTCGACCTGTTGGCCGAACAGAACCGCTACATGGTCAGTCTGGATGGCAATATCAGCACCGAAGAACAGGCTCATCTGGAGGCACTCGATGCCGCTATCGCTGCGGTGCGCAGCAACCCCGATGCACGCCTGATGGAAACCCCTGGCCGCTTCTGGCAGCAGCTGGAGCAGGTCGATCCAATCGCCGATGTGCGCGACAGCCAACTGCCGGCCTTGCTGCTGCAGGGTGGCCGCGACTTCCAGGTAGTGGATGCCGACTGGCAGCGCTGGAACCAGGGGCTGAGTGGCGACCGCTACCGTTTCCATCACTACCCTGCCCTCAATCATCTTGGCATCGCCGGTGAAGGCAAGGGCTCGCTTGAAGAGTACGCACGGCCCGGGCACGTCGACGCCAGCTTGATCAACGACATCGCGCAATGGCTGAAGGCACAACCATGAGCACCACCGCCCAGCGCAGCACCAGCAGCAACCCCGCCCTGCTGGTGGCCAAGCCCACCAGTTCATTGCTGCTGTGGCTTTGGGCGCCGATGCTGCTGGTGATGGGCATCGATCCCTTGATCCGCCTGTTTGCCGGCAAGCTCCCATTCACGGCATCGTTCAACTCCTGGGGCGGCTGGCTGGTGCTGCCCTTGGTTGGGGCCGCATTGACCCTGGCCTACCGTCGCCGCGAGCTGCGCCTGGATGCCCAGCAACTGACCATTGCCAGCACTCTGTACACCCGGCGCGTACCGCTGAGTTCGATGCGCCTGGACCGCGCACGCATCGTCAACTTCGCGGAAAACCCGGATTTCAAACCGGGCATGAAATCCAACGGTTTCCAGTTCCCCGGTTTCCGCGCCGGGCACTTCCACATGAAGAATGGCGGCAAGGGCTTCTGCCTGATCACCGACGACAGCCGCGTACTGGTCATTCCTCTGCGCGACGGCAACAGCCTGCTGATCAGCCCCCAGCAGCCGCGCGTCCTGCTGGATGAACTCAAGCGACTGGCCGATGGCAGCAGACAGGCCTAAGCTGCGCGCATGCGCAATGCTCCCCACCTGCTGATCAATACACCGGATATCGAAATCTGGCCCGGCGGCCTGCTGCACGCGCGCAGCAATGACGATGCCCGCATCCTGGCCCGTGCCACCCACGTGCTACGCCGCAAACGCGATGGTCGTTACCTGGCCGCGCAACTGCGCCGTGGCCTGATGCCACTGGTCACCCGGCTGGCGGACGAGCCTGGCATCGGTTTCGCATTGGCCGCGCTCGACAGCGCCCGCACACAGCCTGCACGCATTCCGCCACCGGCAGGCAGCTTGCCACTGCATCAGCTGCAGCTGCGCCTGCAACAGCTGGATCTGGACGCCGACGCCTATGCCGCGCAGACCGGCTTGCCGCAGGTTGCCGAACCGGCCCACCTGCAGCTGGCCGGCTTTGACCGCTACCGTCGCCCGCTCTGGCTCACCAAGGGCGCGGCACGCGGCTGGCAGCGCATGCAAGAGGCCGCTGCCGGTGATGGCATTGCCCTGGATGCGATCTCTGGCTACCGCAGCCACGATTACCAACTGGGCATCTTCGAGCGCAAGCTGGCGCGTGGCCTCAACGTCAGCGACATCCTTACCGTCAACGCCGCCCCCGGTTACAGCGAGCACCACGGCGGCAACGCACTGGATATCAGCACGCCGGGCGATGCCCCCGCCGAAACCGCGTTCGAGAACACACCGGCATTCGCCTGGCTGCAGCAGCATGCCGCAGGCTTTGGCTTCCACATGAGTTATCCGCGCGACAACCCGCATGGCATCGTCTACGAACCCTGGCACTGGTGCTACGCGGCGGATGCACACGGCGCCGCCTGACACCACCCGCCGGCGGCTGTTACAGGCCACGCTTGGCGCAGGCCTGGCCAGCCAGCTGCCTGCCTGCACGCCCGCCAGCCCACAGCAGCAGGCCAGCGACGTCGCCCAACTGGACCACACCCCCATCGCCGGGGTGGTAAAGGCCGCCAGCAGCGCCGGCATCGCCGCCGCCCTGCAACGCTGGCAAGGTGCGGTCTGCATCGCCGGCGGCCGCTACAGCATGGGCGGACAAAC
This sequence comes from Stenotrophomonas sp. UBA7606, assembly GCF_002477705.1. Classification (NCBI taxonomy): domain Bacteria; kingdom Pseudomonadati; phylum Pseudomonadota; class Gammaproteobacteria; order Lysobacterales; family Lysobacteraceae; genus Stenotrophomonas; species Stenotrophomonas sp. UBA7606. The sequence goes on from NZ_DLJW01000076.1 coordinate 19,141, forward strand.
ACGCGCGCCATCGGCACTGCAGCTGGACATGCAGCGCATGGACAAGCTGCTGTGGCTGGACAACGGGCAGCTGCGCGCACGCGTACAGGCCGGCATGCGCTGGCGGCAACTGCAAACCTTGTTGGATCCATGCGACCTGGCCGTCAAGGTTATGCAGAGCTACAGCAACTTCAGCATCGGCGGCTCGGTCTCGGTCAACTGCCACGGTCGCTATGTCGGCAGCGGTGCCCTCGCCGGCAGCATCCGTGCGCTGCAGTTGGTCACCGCCGACGGCCAGATCCTGGAACTGTCACGGCAGCAGCAGCCGGCGCTGTTTGCCGCCGTGATCGGGGGCTACGGCGGCCTGGGGGTGATCACCGAGGTGGAGCTGGACCTGGCCCACAACGAAGCCATCGCCCGCAACGTCGAGCAGATCACTCTGGCGGAGTATCCCGCCTGGTTCCGCGAACACGTCGCCCAGCAGCCCGACGTGCTGCTGCACAACGCCGACCTGATCCCCCCGCACTTCGATGCGCCCCTGGCGATCAGCTGGCGCCGCAGCCAGGCAGCGCTGACCGATCCACGGCGGCTGATGCCCGACCGCGCCACCTATTCCAAGGACCAGAACCTGATCTGGGCGGCCTCGGAGCTGCCCGGTGGCGACCAACTGCGTGACCTGTACCAGACCCGCAGGCTGCTGCAGGAGCCGCGGGTAATCATGCGCAACCTCGAAGCCAGCCTGGACGCTGCCGCGCTGGAACCGCGCACCCGGCGGATGTCGTCCTACCTGCTGCAGGAGTACTTCATACCGGTTGGCGCCTTCGGCCCATTCGCGCGCAGCATGGCCGCGATACTGCGCCGTCATCAGGTCAACGCCTTGAACATTTCCATCCGCCACGCACCTGCCGACGACACCTCGCTGATGCGCTGGGCCCGCGAGGAAGTGTTCTGTTTCGTGCTGTATCACAAGCAACGCAGCTGGCATGCCGCCGAGCAGCACAGCCGCACCTGGACACGACGACTGATAGACGCGGCGTTGGACCATGGCGGCCGCTACTACCTGCCCTATCGCCTGCACGCCTCGCAGGCACAGTTCCAGCGCGCCTACCCGCAGGCCGAACGCTTCGCCGCGCTCAAGCAGCAATGGGATCCGGACAACCGCTTCCGCAACCTGCTGTGGGACACCTACCTGCCAGACCCGCGCACCGCCATCGGGTAGTGCCGAGCCATG
>NZ_DLJW01000076.1:20585-38173 GCF_002477705.1 Stenotrophomonas sp. UBA7606
CCCTCCCCTTGGCCTGCGGCCAAAAGGAGGAGGTGTAGTGCCGAGCCATGCTCGGCAGGGGCCTTGCCCGCAAAGCCCAAAGCACCCCTCCCCAACCCTCCCCTTGGCCTGCGGCCAAAGGGAGGGGGTGTAGTGCCGAGCCATGCTCGGCAGGGGCCCCTTACCCGCGACGCCCAAAGCACCCCTCCCCAACCCTCCCCTTGGCCTGCGGCCAAAGGGAGGGGGTGTAGTGCCCCGCAGGCAGCCTCAGTCCTGCGACCGATTGGTCTTCTGCGCCGGACCTGCTGTGAAGTCGGCGATCCGCCACAGGTACAGGCCGGCATAGGTGCGGTACGGCCCCCAGCGCTCGCCACGCTCCAGCAACGCCTTCGGGGTCGGCATCGCCTGAGCATCGTCCACCCGTTGCGCGCCCTTGCGTATGCCCAGGTCATCGACCGGCAGGATGTCCGGGCGGCCGAGCCGGAACATCAGCATCATCTCCACCGTCCAGCGGCCGATACCGCGCACCGGCACCCACGCCTGGATGATGGCCTCATGATCCATCACCGACATCCTGCGCAGGTCTGGCAACTCACCCACAGCCTCGCGCCGGACAAGATCACGCAGCGCCAACGCCTTGTTGCCGGAAACCCCGCAGGCGCGCAGTGCGGCATCGTCAATCCGGCCCAGGGTGTCGGCATGCAGGCGACGACTGCCGATGGCCGCTTCCACCCGCCCAACGATCGTCGATGCCGCCTTGCCACTGAGCTGCTGGAACAGGATGGCGCGCGCCAGGGCATCAACCGGATCAAAGCGCCGGTTCCACCCCTCTGGCGCAGGCAACGGCCCTATCCGTCGCATCCACCGCGCCAAGCGTTTGTCCACCCGTTGCAGGTGGGCATGGGCCTGATCGACGTCGAAGCCACGCCGATGCCGGGCCATCTCAGCGCCTCAGCGCACTCAAGGCCAGCAACACCCAACCGCCCATCAGGGTCATGCCACCCGCGGGGGCCAGGATCGTTGGCCAATGTGCCAGTACGTTGCCGGCCAGGCTGCCGGAGAACAGCAAGGTGCCAATCAGCAATACATACAAGGCACCACGCCCGAGCACATTCAGATTGGACGCGCCCAGCCCCACCAGCACCACGCCATGTCCAAACGCATACAAGGCGGCGGTATTGAGGTGTGATTGCGCCAACGGCTCACTCACCCCATGCGACGCATAGGCCGAAGCCCCGATCGCCGCAGCAGCCAACAGCCCTCCCAGGAAGGCCAGCAAGGACGGCTTACGCGCACGTCGCTCTACACCCAGCATCCTCATCCTCCTCACTCCATGCATGAGCACGGAGTACAAAAAAAAACGCGCCGCTGGAAGCGGCGCGTTTTCGGGATCACGTCATCTTCGACAAGCCGAAGATTACTTGACTGCCCAGTAGATGTCGTAGGAACCATCGGTGGTGAAGGCCTTGGCCACGCCACCCTTCCACGACTCGTACGGACGGTCCACAACTTCGTTGCCCATGGTGGTTGCCCATGCACGCAGGCCGTTGCGGGCCAGGTCCAGGCCAGCCATGTGGCCGGTGTAGGACGCCGAGGCAGCGCGGTGCGGGGCCACGTGCGAGTAGGTCACCGGGTTGCCGGCCGGAATCTTCACGCTCAGCTCGCCAGCGTCAGCAGCAGCCACCGGGGCCGGTGCAGCAGCCTTGTCAGCCTCGCCGTCCTTCTTGTCGCCAGCAGCGGCCGGGGCAGCACTGCCCTTGCGGACCGGCAGGGCCACGTCGAAGGCGTACTTTTCAGCGCCGAAGTCGGTGGTGACGATGCGCACCGGGCCAGCAGCCACCAGGCCGTTGGCATCCATCGCACGTTTGATCCACTCCATGTTGTCGTCGATCGACTTCTGGATGGCGTCGTTGTTACGGTCGATGTTACCGGCGTTGACCACCAGCAGGTTCTCGGCCGGCAGCTCGACGATCTTCAGGTCGGTCAGTGGGGCTTCGGCAGCGGCGTAGTCAACATTCGGCACCGAGGCCAGCATGTTGGCCATGCGCGACAGACCCAGCTTCAGGTCGTCGCCAACGTGACGGCTCACGTACAGACCAGCGTAACGGCCGAACAGGTCGAAGCCGTAGTTGACGCTGTAGTCCTGGGTGATCTTGACGTTGCGGTCGTTCTTGCCGGTCGGCTCAAGGGTGAAGGTGGTGACCTTGTCCTTGCCGCGGGTTTCGTCATTGATGGCAATCACGACGCGCTTGTTCTTCTCGCTGTCGGTGATTTCCCAGCTGCCCTGGCCCAGGGTGCTGTCCTTGGACGAGAAGTCCATGCGGGCGCCCTTGCCGGCGTCCGGACCGCTGAACTTCAGTTCCACGGCCTTGTCACGCAGGGCCAGCGGATTCCAATCCTTGAAGCGGCGCAGGCTGTTGACCGTGTCATACACGATCGTCATCTTGCGGTTGGTTTCAATGCTTTCGGTAATGTGGCGCTCGCCCGGGAGGCACACGCCAATGAGGACGAACAGGCCAGCCACGATCCCCAAGGCGATCAGGAACTCGATAATACGGGTCATTCAGGAGTCTCCGGGGCCGATCCCACGGCCGGGTTGATTGAAGCGAAGCCCCCATCCTATCAGGCTTTTCGCAGGTTGTTGAAGACAAATGGCGCACCGGTTTCCATTGCCGGCATGCGCAGTTCCATCGACGGCGCGAAGGTTAGCGCATCAAGCACCAACCCTACGCATTTTCATCCGATAGTACAGACCACGATGCGTGATCTCGTGGGTATTTTCCCCCCAGCAGGGGGGCCTCTGCCAGTCTTGCGTACGAACATCCGCACATTCAGGGCAACTGCCTGTTCAGGCGGGAATTTTCCCCACCTTCGCCGCGCCGCCCCGGGCTCAGACAAGCTGCAGCTCGAACGCCTTGAGCACGGCGCGGGTACGGTCACGCACGCCAAGCTTGGACAGGATGTTGGAGACGTGGTTCTTGATGGTGCCCTCGGCCACCCCCAGCGAGTTGGCGATTTCCTTGTTGGAGAAGCCGCTGGCCATCAAGCGCAGGATCTCGGTCTCGCGATCGGTCAGCGGATCGGGCCGGTCCAGGCTGACGAATTCGTTGCGCATGTGCTCCAGCCCGGACAGCAGGCGCTGGGTCACGGCTGGCTGCACCAGCGACCCACCGCCGGCAACAGTGCGGATGGCACCGACCAGTTGCTCCAGGGTCACATCCTTCAGCAAATAGCCCTTGGCCCCGGCCTTGAGCCCGGCCAGCACCAACTGGTCATCATCAAAGGTGGTCAGGATGATGGAAGGCGGCAGCTTGCCCAGGCGGGACAGGGTCTGCAGCGCCTCCAGCCCGGACATCACCGGCATGCGCATGTCCATCAGCACCACGTCCGGCGCAACGGCAGGGATCATTTCCACCGCCTGCTGGCCATCGGTGGCTTCGGCCACCACTTCAATGCCATCGTCCAGCGCCAGCAGCGAACGGATGCCCTGCCGTACCAGGGTTTGGTCGTCGACCAGACAGACACGGATCATCAATTCACTCCTTGCGGCCCCGAGGCCAACATCATATTGGTTACCACCGGCAGGCTGGCGCGAAGGCGGAAACCCTCGCCCCGACGCGCCGACACATCCAGCCGGCCACCCAGCTGCAACAGTCTCTCACGCATGCCGCGCAAACCATTTCCCGGCATGATCGCATCAACATCACCACCAATGCCGTCATCATGGGCATCAATCACGATCTCCCCGTCGTCCTTGACGACCTTGATCCACAGGTTGCGGGCGCCGGCATGGCGCACCGCATTGGTGATGATTTCCTGCGTACAGCGCAGCATGACATGCGCCCGCTCGGGATCTTCGACGTTCAGCGGGACGGCGATATCCAGGTGGATCTGCAATGAGGGCACCCGCTCGGCCAGCGGCCGCAGCGCCGCCGCCAGGTCGATGGCGCCGCTTTCGCGCAGCTGGCTCACTGCCTCGCGCACGTCGGTCAACAGCAGCTTGGCCAAGGTGTGGGCCTGCCGTACATGCTCCTGCGCCTGACCCTCGGTGATGTGCCCCGCCACCTCCAGGTTCAGGCTCAGCGCAGTCAGGTGGTGGCCCAGCAGGTCGTGCAACTCACGGGAAATGCGGGTGCGCTCGTTGATCCGAGCGCTCTCGGCCAGCAGCAGTCGTGTGGCACGCAACTCGGCGTTGAGCCGGCGCTGTTCCTCGCGCGCCTGGGTCTGCTGCCGCGCCACCAGGCTGGTGACAAAAATGAACAAAGAGAAACCACCGTACAGCAGCGACTGCATCAAGGCCTCGAACAACGAGAAGCCCAGCATCGAGTACACCGGCAGCACGGTGAGCTGGCTGATCAGCAGCCAGGCCACGCCCAGCCGCACCGGCAACAGCCAGGGAATGACCCCGGCCGCCACCATCATCAGGATGCTGCCCAGCCCCGAGCCATTGAGGAAGCTCACCGCCAGCGCACAGATGGTGAGCACCAGCAACAGCAGGCGGTCATACCAGTGCGCATGGCCACCACTGTTGAGGCCACGGGTCAACCAGAAGTAGCAGGCACCAAAGGCGAAATAGGCCAGGCCCAGCCACAGGCCCTCGCCCGGGCGCACCAGGGCCACCTCGTCCTGCAACGCGTACTGGGTGTAAACCAGCGGCAAGGCGACGATGGCCCAGGTAAAAAGACCGGCCAGGCGGAGAACTCGGGTATGGCTGAGGTATCCCAACATGCGTGCATGGTACGGAGCACAGGGCCTGCGCGCCCTCCCACGGAAGTCATGCCTGGCCCCAACCTCCTGACGCTCGCCCGCCCCGCCCCGGCCATGCGATAATCCGACGACAGCCCACCAGGGCCGACCGCTTCACCCCCGGAGTCACAATGTCGATTGTCATCCGCGACGTGCGCGAGCACGAGCTCGATTCGGTTCTGGCACTGAACAACAACGCCGGTCTCGCGATCCTGCCGCTGGATGCCGCCAAGGTGCGGCGCTTTTACGAAACAGCCGAGTATTTCCGCGTCGCCGAGCGCGACGGCAACATGGCCGGCTTCCTCGTCGGCTATGGCAGCCACAGTGCGCACGACAGCTGCAATTTTGCCTGGTTCCAGCAGCGTTACCCCAGCTTCTTCTACATTGACCGCATCGTGGTGGCCAGCCGCCGCCGCGGTGGCGGCGTAGGCCGTGCCTTCTACGCGGACGCGCAGAGCTATGCCGAGTTGCGCTACCCGCAGATGGCATGCGAGGTTTTCCTGGACCACGGCGCGGATGCCGCGCTGTTGTTCCATGGCAGCTTCGGCTTCCGCGAGGTCGGCCAGAACACCATGCCGGCCGTCGACGTGCGTGCCAGCATGCTGCTCAAGGACCTGTGCAGCTATGAATGGGTCAAGGAAACCTATGGCGACAACCTGCCCGACGTCCCTTGGGTAGGCAACACACGCCGGCCGCTGCAGCAGCGGCCGACGGGAACCTGAGATGGCAGTGAATTTGGATTACGAACAAGCTGGTGAACTGAAAATCGGGCAGGTCGGCATTGCCAACCTGCGTATCCGCACCCTCGACGTGGCGCGCCTGTCCCAGGAAATGCGCGAACGCGTGGCCCGTGCGCCCAAGCTGTTTGGCCGCGCCGCGGTGATTCTGGATTTTGGTGGACTGAGCCAGGTGCCGGACCGGGCCACCGCCCAGGAACTGGTCAACGGCCTGCGTGATGCCGGCGTCCTGCCCGTAGCCCTGGCCTATGGCAGCAGCGAGACCGAAGCCCTTTCCGAGCAGCTTGGCCTGCCCCTGCTGGCCAAGTTCCGCGCCCAGTACGAACGCGCCGAGGCCGAGCCCGCCCCACCCCCGCCACCGCCGGCAAGGAAGCGTGCCGCCGAACCGGCACCGCCACCGGCAGCTGCGCCGGCCGGGGCAGTGCCGCAGCCCGGTCGCATGCAATTGACAACGGTCCGCTCCGGCCAGCAGTTGTACGCGGAGAACTGCGACCTGACCGTACTCTCAACGGTGGGTGCCGGTGCCGAGGTCATTGCCGATGGCAGCATCCACATCTACGGTACGCTGCGGGGCCGGGCTTTGGCTGGCGCGCAAGGCAACGAGGGCGCGCGCATCTTCTGCCGCGACTTCCATGCTGAACTGGTTGCCATTGCAGGACGGTATAAGGTACTGGACGATATTCCCGACAATCTGCGCGGCAAAGCCGTACAGATCTGGCTGGAACAGGACCAAATCATGATCGCTGCGCTTGATTGACGCAGCGGCCCAACAAGAACTCCAGGAGTAATCCTTTGGCTGAAATTCTCGTAGTCACCTCCGGCAAGGGCGGCGTCGGCAAGACCACCTCAAGCGCCAGCATCGCCTGTGGGCTCGCCCGCCGCGGCAAGAAGGTTGCCGTCATCGACTTCGACGTCGGCCTGCGCAACCTCGACCTGATCATGGGCTGCGAGCGCCGGGTGGTGTATGACTTCGTCAACGTCGTCCATGGCGAAGCCACCCTGAAGCAGGCCCTGATCAAGGACAAGCGCTTTGAGAACCTGTACGTGCTGGCCGCCTCGCAGACCCGCGACAAGGACGCACTGAACAAGGAAGGCGTGGAAAAAGTCCTCAAGGACCTGGCTGCCGACGGCTTCGACTTCATCATCTGCGACTCCCCGGCCGGCATCGAGAAGGGCGCCTTCCTGGCGATGTACTTCGCCGACCGCGCGGTGGTGGTGGTCAACCCGGAAGTGTCCTCGGTGCGCGACTCGGACCGCATCATCGGCCTGCTCGACTCCAAGACCGCCAATGCCGAGGCCGGCAAGCCGGTCCCGGCCTTCCTGCTGCTCACCCGCTACAGCCCGGCACGAGTGGAAACCGGCGAGATGCTGAGCATCACCGACGTGGAGGAAGTGCTGGGGCTGAAGGCCATCGGCGTGATCCCCGAATCCGGTGACGTGCTCAATGCCTCCAACAAGGGCGAGCCGGTGATCCTGGATACCGAATCCCCGGCCGGCCAGGCCTACGAGGACGCGGTTGGCCGCATCCTTGGCGAGGAGCGCCCGATGCGCTTCACCACCGTGGAGAAGAAGGGCTTCTTCAGCAAGCTGTTTGGAGGATAAGCATGGGACTGCTCGACTTCCTGAAGCAGAAGAAGACTACCGCCGAAACCGCGAAGAACCGCCTGCAGATCATCATCGCGCAGGAACGCAGCACCCGTGGCGGCCCGGACTACCTGCCGCTGCTGCAACGCGAGCTGCTGGAAGTGATCAAGAAGTACGTCAACATCGACGCCGACGCGGTCAAGGTGGACCTGGTCAAGGATGGCGCCAACGACGTGCTCGACATTTCCGTGGCCCTGCCCGACGACAAGTAAGCCACAGCCGGCGGCCACGGCCGCCGGACGCTTTTGCCCGTGAACGAAGCCACTGCCAGCCCCGCCACCGCGCCCGTCCTGTGCGTGGGTGATATCCAATGGAATGACGCCCAGTCCCTGCTGGCGCGCCATGGCCTGCGCCTGAACCATGTCGCTGCCGGCGAGAAGATCCCCGGCAGCTACTGGGGTGAGCCGGAGGCCGGCATCATCGCCTGCGATGTCTACGTACGCGACGACACGCCGGTGCATTCGATGCTGCATGAATCCTGCCACCTGATCGTGCTGCCGCCCGAGCGCCGTGCCCAGGTGCATACCGACGCCACCGACTCGGTGCCCGAGGAAGACGCCACCTGCTACCTGCAGATCGTGCTGGCCGGGCAATTGCCCGGCGTGGGCAGCGCGCGCCTGATGGCTGACATGGACAGCTGGGGCTACACCTATCGCCTGGGTTCAACCCAGGCCTGGTTCGAGCAGGATGCCGACGACGCCCGCCGCTGGCTGATCGAACGCGAACTACTGCCGGCCGCCTAACCCGTAGTGCCGAGCCATGCTCGGCACAGGCACCACCGCGACGCCTCTTGCCGAGCATGGCTCGGCACTACGGGGCCTCGCCTTGCCGGTTCATGCCCTTCCGGGCTGCGAACTGCTCATGTCCAGGGTCACGCGGGTGCCCTGCTCGGGCCGTGAATCAATCCGCAGTTGCCAGCCCAGGTGCTCGCACAGGCGCCCGATCAGATCCAGGCCGATACCCGCGCCCGGACTGCGCTCGCCCCTGCTCATACGCGCATAGACCTGTGCCACTTCCTCCGGGCTCATGCCATGGCCCGGGTCTTCGATACTGAGCACAGCGTCTGCTGAAACCCCAACACGCACCACACCGCGATCACTGTTCTCGATGGCATTGCGCAGCAGGTTGCCAATGGCGGCCTGCACCACCGCCAGCGGTGCCAGCACCCGGCAGGGCGTCAACTCCACCAGCGCCAGCTCCAGCTCCTTGCCTTTGGCCAGATAGCGGTGGTCCTCGGCAATCTCCGGCAACAGCTGGTCCAACGCCACCAGCTCACTCATCGCCGCCAATTTGGTCGGGTCACGCGCCAGCACCAGCAGCAGCTGGATCAACTGCTCCATGCCGATGGATGTCGTGCGCACACGCTGCAGTTGCTGGCGCGCGCGCTCCGGCACACCTGGTTGCTCCAGCGCCAACTCGGCAGCACCGGTGATCACCGCAATGGGGGTGCGCAGCTCGTGGCTTGCGGTACTGATGAAAGCGCGCTCGCGCTCGACGAAGTGTTCGTTGCGCTGCAGGTAGTCATTCACTGCGCCGGCAATCACTTCCAGTTCGGTGCTGCCGCGCTTGTCCACGACGATCTGCTGCCCCTTGCGCTCAGGCCGCAGGTTGGCGATGTCCTGTGCCAGCACCGCCAAGGGCCGCACCAGCCGGGTCATGCCCACCCATGCCATCAGCAGGGTCACCAGCAGCAAGGCAATGCCGGCCAACAACGCCCACCGCGTTACAAAATGCTCCAGCTCACCGAAATCGGTGATGTCCAAGGCCAGCACCACCCGGCCAAAGTCGCTGGTGTCGCGCACCATCACTGCGGCGTGCTTGCCGTCCAGCAACTCACCATCGTGCAGGCCCGGGTGCAGCTGCATCAGGCTCTGTGGAACACCGTCGGGCTGGTGGCTGGCATAGAAATGCAGGGTGTCCGAGTTCTGCCAGTGGTAGTCCGGATCCCCCCGCATCTGGCCGATGATGCTGTCCAGCTCGGTGTTCAACAGCGAACGCCACACCGCGTGTTCGGCGTGTTCATGCACATAGTTGGCCGCACTGAAGACAGCGAGGGTGATCAGGCCCACATAGACAGCCAACCAGCCCAGCAACTTGCGTCGTAGCGTGCGGCGGCTCACGGCGCACCTGCAGCCGGCGCGGACAGGCGGTAGCCCACCCGCGGCAACGTATGCAGCAGCTTCTGCTCGAACGGCCCATCCACCGCGCGACGCAGTTCGTAGATATGCGAGCGCAGCATGTCACCATCCGGCGGCTCGTCGCCCCACAGGGCGTACTCCAACTGGTCGCGGGGCACTGCAGCCGGGCTGGCGCGCATCAGCACCTCCAGCAACTTGCGGCAGGCCGGATACAGGTGCAGTACCTGCCCCGCGCGGCGGGCCTCCAGCGTAGCCATGTCCAGCTGCAGATCGTGCACCTCCAGCACCTTGCGCGGATTGCGGCCACGGGTGCGGGCCAGCACCGCGTCCAGCCGCACTTCCAGTTCCGGCAGCGCGAAAGGCTTGGTCAGGTAGTCGTCGGCGCCGGCACGGAAGCCGATGATCTTGTCGGGCAGCTCGTCGCGCGCGGTCAACATGATCACCGGCACCTCGGAACGAAAGTCCTCGCGCAGCTTGCGCAGTACCTCCGGCCCCTCCATGCGCGGCAGCATCCAGTCCAACAGGATGGCGTCATAGCTCTGGGTCCCGGCCAGGTGCAGGCCGGTGATGCCGTCCGGGGCCACATCCAGGGTGTGCCCGCGTGCCTCGAAGTAATCAAAGAGGTTGGCGACGAGATTACGATTGTCTTCAATGACCAGCAGCCGCATGGGGCGTAACCTTACTGCCCCGGGCTGAGGCATCACCCGCGTATCGTAGCGCCATGGTCGTCGGAATGTGGTCGAAGCGCCGGAACACCAGTTTCGACGCGTTTCCAACGTTGCATGCCCCATCATCCTGCCAGCCTTCGACACCGAGCCGCCTGTGCGCCCAACCTCGCCCCGCTCTTCCCACACCCTCTGGTTTGCCATCCTCATCGCACTGGTCATCGCCAGCTTGCTGGCCGGACTGGGCCTGCGTTCGCCAACCCCGCCCGATGAGCCGCGCTTCGTGCTGGCCGCCAGGCATATGGTGGAAACCGGGCAATGGCTGCTGCCACACCGTGGCAGCGAGCTGTATGCGGAAAAGCCGGCCACCTTCATGTGGATACAGGCGGCCACCTACAAAGTGATCGGCAACTGGAACCTGTCCTTCCTGCTGCCCTCGCTGCTGGCCGCACTGCTTACCCTGTGGCTCACCTGGGACATGAGCCGGCGCCTGTGGAACCGGCAGGTAGCCCGCTACGCAGTGGTGGCATTGTTCGTCTGCATCCAGTTCGGGCTGATGGCCAAGCGCGCGCAGATCGACATGGTGCTGGTAGGCATGACAACCCTTGCCCTGTGGGGGCTGGTCCGGCACCTGCTGCTGGGACCGAACTGGTGGGCGCTGGCGCTGGCCGCCTTCGCGGCCGGTGCTGGCACGGTGACCAAGGGCGTGGGCTTCCTGCCATTGCTGATGCTGCTGCCTTGGATGTTGTGGCGCTGGCGCCATCCGCAGGCAGCCGGCCCTGGCCGCAGCTGGCGTTGGTGGCTGCTGCTGCCGGCCTTCCTGGCCGGCACCGCGATCTGGCTGGGGCCATTGGCCATCGCCCTGCTGCAGAATCCCGATCCGCACCTGCAGGCCTACGCCAAGGAGCTGCTGTTCAAGCAGACCGGCACCCGCTATGCCAATGCCTGGCACCATCACCAGCCGTTCTGGTACTACCTGCAGGTGATGGCAACGCTGTGGCTGCCGGGCAGCCTGCTGGCCCCTTGGCTGGTCCCGGCCTGGTGGCGGCGTTGTCGCCGCGCCGACCCGCGGTACATCCTGCTGCTGGGCTGGGCGCTGCTGGTACTGCTGTTCTTCAGCGCCAGCCCTGGCAAGCGCGAGGTCTACATCCTGCCGATGCTGCCGGCGCTGGCCGTGGCCGCCGCACCGCTGTTGCCCGGCCTGCTGCGCCGTACCGGCGTGCGCTGGCTGTTGTTGATCTATGTGCTGCTGCTGGCCATCGCCACCCTGGTAGTCGGCTATGGCGCGGTACACGGCGATGGCTGGGCGCAGCGCAATGCGATCAAGCGCGCGATCGACCCTTGGGTATTGCCGCAGGTGGGCTGGTGGCTGATTGGCTTTGGGGCCGCCACCCTGGTGGTGGCGCTGGTGCTGCGTCTGCGCCGCGCCGGCTTGGCGGTGGTGCTGACCACGGTGATGCTGTGGGCGATGTACGGCCTGGGGGCGATGCCCGCATTGGACCCTTACAGCTCCGCCTCGCTGGTAATGGACAAAGTGCGCGCACGCATCGGCCCGGATGCCCAGCTGGGCATGGTTGCCTGGCGTGAACAGAACCTGCTGCAGACCCACCCGCAGGCCACCGATTTCGGTTTCAAGCGACCAGTTGCCGAGCAATGGGAGGACGCCGCGCACTGGGTGGCGCAGGACCCGCAGCGGCGTTGGCTGTTCGTGCTGGACAAGGCCATGTCTCCCTGCGCCGAGCCCAGCCAGGTGATCGATATCGGCAGCGCCAACCGCAACAACTGGCAACTGCTGCCGGGCACGGCATTGCATGCCGACTGCGTTGCCAGCACCCATGGTGTGGTCACCGGTGGCGACGAAGCCCTGGACAGCGACGGCGATTGATCCGGAGCAACCAAGCCGCTGTCCCCCAGGCACAGCGGCTGCAGGCACCGAGCGGCGACGGTTGTTGCCGCCTGCAGGCTGAAGCCCCGACATTACGTCGACATCACTCCGACCTGTCTCCGACATGCTCCGGCAGAGCATGACAGCACCCCGATTCACGGTGCCCATGTTCCATGCCGCAGCTCCCTATCCCCACTGCCGTATTGCCTTCCATCGAGGGCAGCCGCCTCGGCCTGGCCGGGCGTGCCCTGCTGATCCCGCTGGTGCTGCTGGCCGCAGCCAGCCTGGTGCTGATGGCGGGCAATGGCGACCAGTGGATCGCCGACCAGCTCTACCGCTGGCAGGGCAGCCAATGGGCTTTCAAGGATGCCTGGTGGACCAGCCACCTCATCCATAAGGGCGGCCGCAACCTCACCTGGTTTGCCGCATTGCTGGTGGTGCTTGCGCTGATCCGTAGCAACATGGACCTCCGCTGGCAGCCGTTGCGCCGCCCGCTGGCCTACCTGCTGATCTCGGTGGCCCTGTCCACCGGCATCATCGCGCTGCTGAAATCCTGGACACACATGGACTGCCCATGGGACCTGGAACGTTACGGCGGGCTGCGTCCCTTCATCGGCCTGTTCGAGCACCGGCCCGTGGCCTGGGGCCATGCCGCCTGCTTCCCGGCCGGCCACGCCGGCTCCGGATACGCCTGGGTGGCGTTGTTCTATTTCATGCTGCAGGTACGCCCGCAGTGGCGCTGGCCCGCGCTCGGTGCCGCGTTGCTGACCGGAATGGTGTTTGGGCTGGGCCAGCAACTGCGCGGGGCCCACTTTGCCTCACATGACCTGTGGGCGCTGGCCATCAGCTGGCTGGTAGCCACAACGCTGTACCTGTGGATGTTCCCGCTCACGGCTTCCGCCTTCCCATCCCATGCCGTATCTGGCAACGCCGGAGAGACCGCATGAGCGTCGCCGTCCCCCGCCCCGCCGCGTTGAACCTGTCCTGGTCGCGCCTGCGCAACTGGCGGCCAGAGATCAGCACCGAGGCCTTGATCCTCCTGGCCAGCGTGTTCTTCGCCCTGGTCTGCAATACCCTGTTCTGGCGCAGCGCCATCGCCACCAATCCCAGCAGCATGCTGTTCGCGGTGTCGTTGTTCGCACTGCTGGCAAGCGTACATGCCCTGTTGTTCGGGCTGCTGATCTGGCGCTGGAATGCCAAGGTGCTGCTGACCTTGCTGTTCATCACCACGGCTTTCGCCACGCACTACATGAACAGCTACAACGTCTACCTGGACGCTGACATGCTGCGCAACGTGCTGGCCACGGACCACAAGGAGTCGCGTGAACTGATGACGCCAGCGCTGCTGCTGCCACTGCTCGGCTACGGCCTGTTGCCCACCCTGCTGTTGTGGCGCGTGCGCCTGCGAAAGCGCAGTTGGGGCCGTACGCTGCTATGGCGCCTGGCTTTCCTGGTGGCGGTGGTGGTGGCCGGCAGTGCCGGCACCATGCTTTCCTTCCAGAATGTTTCGGCCTTGATGCGCAACCACCGCGAAGTGCGCTATCTGGCCACGCCGGTGAACTACCTGATCGCGCTGAAGCAGAACTTCTCCAGTTCCAGCCCGATGACCAAGCAGCCCAAGCTGCCGCTGGGAACGGACGCCAAAGCCATGCCCCGCGCTGCCAGCAGCAAGCCGCGCCTGCTGGTGCTGGTGGTGGGTGAAACCGTGCGCGCCCAGAACTGGGGCTTGAACGGCTATGCCCGCCAGACCACCCCAGAGCTGGCACAGACCGGCGTGATCAACTTCCCCGACATGCATGCCTGCGGCACCAGCACCGAGGTATCGCTGCCGTGCATGTTCTCGCCATTTGGTCGCCACGACTATGACGAGAAGAAGATCCGCGGCCACCAGTCATTGCTGCATGTGCTGGAGCACGCTGGCATCAGCACCTTGTGGCGGGACAACCAATCCGGCTGCAAGGGTGTCTGCGACGGGCTGACAATCGAGCGCCTGGACGATGCGACCAAGCCCGGTCTGTGCGCCGACGGCCGCTGCATGGATGAAATCCTGCTGGACAACCTGGCCACGCAGGTCCGTGCCAAACCGGGCGACCGGGTAGTGGTGCTGCACCAGCTTGGCAACCACGGCCCCAGCTATTTCCAGCGCTACCCAGCGCAGTTCCGCCAGTTCGCGCCCACCTGCGACACAGCGGACCTGGGCAAGTGCAGCCGCCAGGATATCGTCAACAGCTACGACAACTCCATCCGTTACACCGACCATTTCCTGAGCCGTACCATCGCCACGCTACGCGGCCTGGAGGACTACGACACCGCCATGATCTACCTGTCCGACCATGGCGAATCATTGGGTGAGAAGGGCCTGTACCTGCATGGTGTTCCGTATGCGATCGCACCGGAGGAGCAGACCCGAGTACCGATGGTGATGTGGTTCTCGCCCGGCTTTGCCAGCGACCGCGGTCTGGATACCAGCTGCCTGCGCCAGCGCGCTGCCCAGCACACCGACCAGGACAACCTGTTCCCCTCGGTGCTTAGGCTGATGCAGGTGCAGACGTCGGTGTATGACCGGTCCCGCGACCTGTTCGCCCCCTGCACATAAGGCCGTATGTAGTGCCGAGCCATGCTCGGCAGAGGCCTTCCCAACAATCCCACCGTAGTGCCGAGCCATGCTCGGCAGAGGCTCTACCGGTAACGCCCCTGCCGAGCATGGCTCGGCGCTACCTGAGTGCATCCCTTTGTCCACTTGCGGCCCAGCCGCCGCCCCACTAGCCTTCGCCGGTACTTACAAACCGGGGTTTGCTGTGAAGAATCGTCATTTGGTCCTGGCCGCCGCCGTTGGCGTGGCCGTGCTCTCGCTGGCTGCCTGTAAAAAGGACGCCGCCACCGACGCCGCCAAGCCGGCCACCACCCAGGCCGCACC
Source organism: Stenotrophomonas sp. UBA7606 (assembly GCF_002477705.1). Lineage (NCBI taxonomy): Bacteria > Pseudomonadati > Pseudomonadota > Gammaproteobacteria > Lysobacterales > Lysobacteraceae > Stenotrophomonas > Stenotrophomonas sp. UBA7606. Next base: position 35,297 of record NZ_DLJW01000076.1, read on the forward strand.
GGCCGAAAGCGCCGACCAGTTCATCGCCCGGGTCAATGCCGAATACAAGGCCATGTACCCGGAAATGACCTCGGCCCAGTGGCTGTCGTCCACCTATATCAATGACGATTCGGCACGCGTGGCGGCCAAGGCCAACGAGCGCTGGCTGACCGTGCTCAATGGCTGGATCGAGCAGGCCAACAAGTACGACGGCCAGCCGATGAGCGCCGACACCAAGCGCGCCATCAGCCTGCTCAAGCTGATGACCTCGATGCCCGCCCCGCGCGACCCGCAGAAGCTGGCCGAGCTGGCCGGCATCGCCACCAAGCTGGAGGGCGATTACGGCGCCGGCACTTACTGCGTCGGCGAAGGCGACAACAAGAACTGCCGCCAGCTCGGCGATCTCGAGAAGGTGCTGGCCACCTCGCGCGACTACGACAAGCAGCTCGATGCCTGGCAGGGCTGGCAGTCCACCGCCGTGCCGTCACGCGCCAACTACCAGCGCTTCGTCGAACTGGTCAACGAAGGCGCCCGCGAACTGGGCTATACCGATGCCGGCCAGATGTGGCGCAGCGGCTACGACATGCCGGCCGACCAGGTGGGGCCGGAAACCGACCGCCTGTGGGAGCAGGTCAAGCCGCTGTACGAACAGGTGCATTGCTATACCCGCGCCAAGCTGGACAAGGAATACGGCAAGGACAAGGCCGAAGTCGGCGGCGGCATGATTGCCGCGCACCTGACCGGCAACATGTGGCAGCAGGACTGGAGCAACCTGTGGGACATGACCGCGCCGTACCCGAACGCGGGCAGCCTGGACATCACCGCCGCGCTGGAAAAGCAGTACCAGACCAACCTCAGTGCCGCCCTCGCCAAGGCCGGTGGTGCCGACCCGGCGAGCCGCTTCAAGGCACAGCGTGAGGCCGAGCTGGTCACCGCCCGGCAGATGACCGAGCGCGCGCAGGACTTCTACGTCTCGCTGGGCATGCCCAAGCTGCCGGAGAGCTACTGGCAGAACACCCAGTTCATCAAGCCGCTGGACCGCAACGTGGTCTGCCACGCCAGCGCCTGGGACATGAACATGGGCGGCGACGGCAAGGATGTGGGCCCGGACGTGCGCACCAAGATGTGCATCACCCCGAACGAAGAAAACTTCACCACCATCTACCACGAGCTGGGCCACATCTATTACGACCTGGCCTACAACCCGCTGCCACCGTTGTTCCAGGGCGGTGCCAACGACGGCTTCCACGAAGCCATCGGCGACACCATCGTGCTGGCAATGACGCCGAAGTACCTCAACTCGATCGGCCTGGTCGGCGCACAGCAGGAAAGCCGCGAAGCCACCATCAATGCGCAGATGCGCATGGCGATGTCAGGCGTGTCGTTCCTGCCGTTCGGTCTGATGATCGACCGCTGGCGCTGGGGCGTGTTCGACGGCTCGATCAAGCCGGACCAGTACAACCAGAAGTGGTGGGAACTGAAGGCGCAGTACCAGGGCGTGGCCCCGGCCAGCGCGCGCGGCGAAGAGTTCTTCGACGCCGGCGCCAAGTACCACGTGCCGGGCAACACCCCGTACCTGCGCTACTTCCTGGCGCGCATCCTGCAGTACCAGTTCTACAAGGGCCTGTGCGACGCGTCCGGCTACACCGGCCCGCTCAACGAGTGCAGCTTCTACGGCAACAAGGAAGCCGGGCAGAAGTTCTGGGCCATGCTGAGCAAGGGCTCCAGCCAGCCGTGGCAGGCCACGTTGAAGGAACTGACCGGCACCGAGAAGCTCGACGCCGGCCCGATGCTGGAATACTTCGCACCGCTGCAGGAATGGCTGAAGCAGCAGAACGAGGGCCAGATGTGTGGCTGGCAGGCAGCGGCTCCGGCTGCGCAGCCGGCACCTGCCAAGGCTGGGTAAGCCGCACCAGGCTTCAACGATCAACCGGAAAGGGCGCCAATGGCGCCCTTTCTGTTGCAAGCTCGAGTCTTCGGAGCTTGCTGGGAACGTACCCTAGCGCGGTGTTACACCGCGGATTGGCGGCTTCGATTTTTATGGCCGCTTGCTTGCCGCATAACGATGCACCGTGAGCCGCAAAGCCGTCTCGGCAAGTCCATCTATCCATCTGATTTTTAGAGGATTCAAGAAGAAGGACATCCTGTCATCAACACTGCATACTTGGCGCTACGCCGCCTTTAGGCGGTCTAACGCCTTTAGGCGGTCTAATGAGTGTTAGGCCCCCATGGACACTCTCGTAGTAAAGAAGGTTGAGCATTTCGGCGACTCTGCGGAAGTCACTCTGGCCAGTGGCAAAGGCGAGCTCGTTGCTTTTTGCTACCCCTGCGAACTTACGGAGGGGCAAGTTGTACCGAACATTCTTCATGGCATGGCTGAGGAGGCACGTGCCGCATACCTTTCCGATTGGCCCGAAGATGTAAAGGCTGCACGGGCCACTGAGCGGCTTGAGCGGACGGGGCCATTTGGCTATCGCGGGTGTGGAATGGTAATTGATCAGTCCGCCGGGCTAATTGAGGTCTTTGGTTTCGTCTTGGACCTCGGTGATTTGCCTTGCACCGGCCCCGTGGAGTTCGAACGCTCACGCATCGACATCTGATAGGGCCTAACAATTCCGTAAGGAAACCCCTGTCAAGTTCAAGCAACAGTGCTCCTGCCTCTCGCGCTTAGGCTCTAGCGATATTCGTTGTGTTGCTGTTGCTGCTGCTTACTTCATGTTGCGTGTCGCGTATGTCGGCATGAGCAGGTTCAACAATTGCCAGACTGCATTTCCGTAAACGGTCTTGTTGGGCGCTATGACTCACGCCCGGACCAGGGTAAAAACCGCACCCGGAGGCCTCTTTCATTCAGCGGCTTTGCCAATGCTGCGGGGATCAACCGTCGCACCTGATGGCGCC
>NZ_DLJW01000010.1:0-49722 GCF_002477705.1 Stenotrophomonas sp. UBA7606
TGGCCTTGCCGACAATGTCCCGGACCTGATGCAGACGGCATTGCCGGTTCTTCCTTGGGTTGACCGGGAAAGCCCCTGCCGAGCATGGCTCGGCACTACATGCAGCAGGTTGGAGTTACGTAGTGTTCCAATGGCAATCCTGCGCTGGGCAGCCCCGGCATGGCAAAGTGCAGGGGAATTTTCCGAGCCTGTTGGCGGTCTGATCGCGGGCCTGCTTCGCTCATCCACCGCGTACCGCTGATGACTTTTATCGTATCGCTGCTCCTGCCGCTGCTGGCCATCCTGTTCTGGTGGCCGGTCAAACCCCTGTCCACCTGCCAACGCCGTTGGCGTACCGGCATCAGCCTGGTGCTGGCCCTGATAGGCCTGGGCTTTGCGACGCTATGGCGGCTGGATATCTTCAGCTATTCGGTCGAGGCCTGGATCCAGCTGGTGTTTGGCTGGGTGCTGGTGATGTATATGCTGGTACTGGTGTTCGTGGTGGTGCGCGGGGTCGGCTGGCTGCTGTCGCGCCTGTTGCCACGCACTTCCCGCTTGGCGACGCTGTGGCATGGCGCCGGCCTCAATCACGGTGCTGCCATCGTGATCGTGCTGCTGGCGACGCTGGGCATCTACAACGGACTCAAGCCACCGCAGGTGCATGAGCGCGAGCTGATCGTCCCCCACCTGCCCAGGGAGATGGACGGCCTGCGCATGGCAGTGCTGGCGGATCTGCATATCAGCCCGGTCAAGCGCAGCTGGCGCACGCAGCGCATCGTGGATGCGACCTTGGCGGCCAAACCCGACATGATCGTATTGCCTGGCGACATGGCCGACGGTGGTCTGGACGACAGCGGTCGTTTCGCCGCGCCGCTCGCGCAGCTCAAGGCGCCTTACGGCGTCTGGTTGGCACCAGGTAACCACGAGTACTACTACGACTACAGTGCCTGGATGGCGCATTTCCGGCAGATGGGCCTGGGTGTGCTGGAAAACCAGACCGCGCTGTTGACAATCAACGGCCGCAGGCTGGCGGTCTCGGGTATCGGCGACCTCGCGGCGCTGAAGCCGAGCTCGTACATGCACGGTGGGCTGGCACCGGACATGCCGGCGGTGGTGGCCGGCGGCAGTGGCGCCGATGTGCATGTGCTGTTGGCGCATCAGCCCAAACAGGCGCGCGCGGCAGCGGCGACCGGTGCGTTCGACCTGCAGGTTTCCGGGCATACCCACGGCGGCCATATGTGGGGATTCGACCGCTGGGTGGTGGCCCCGTTCAACCATGGCTATGTGCGTGGCCAGTACCGCGTGGGCGACATGGTTTTGTTCGTCAGCAACGGGGTGGGCCAATGGGATGGTTTCACCGCACGTCTTGGGGTGTCCTCCCGCATCGATGTGCTGGTGTTGCGTAGTCCTGCCTTGAAGTAGTGCTGTAAGCCGCGACACTGACGTTGCCCAACGCCGTGGAAGCCCTGCCATCTGATGGTGCGTGAGCCTCGCTGCTTGCGCCGCTCCGGCAGAAGGCGCCGTTGTGGCGACCTGTCAGGTGTCGAGATCGGCGTCGCTGCCCTCTGGGTTCCTGCGTTTGTCCGGCATCAGTTTTGGTAGCGCACTCACCACCGCCAGCGCCGCGAGCGTGGTAATGAAGGCCACCATTTCCATGCCCATGCCGGCGGCCATGCCGATGGCGGCCGTCATCCAGATACCGGCCGCGGTGGTCAGGCCCTGGATGCGCTCTTCATTGTCGAGCTTGAGGATGGCACCAGCGCCGAGGAAGCCGATGCCGGAGACGATGCCCTGCATCACGCGGGTGACATCGGCGCCCGAAATGCCCATTTGCAAGGGTGCAAGTACGAACAGCGCCGAACCTACCGAGACCAGGATATGGGTCTTCAAGCCGGCGGCGCGCCCTTTGCGCTCGCGCTCCAGGCCCAGCAGTCCGCCGAGCACGATGGCGGTGGCCAGCCGCGAGACGATGACGGTCAGTGTGCCCACATCGGGAATGGCAAATTCGGCGGCCAGCGCCTGTCCGACTTCTTCGGTGATGCTCATGCGAGGGCGTCCTGGGTTGTGGTGGCAGGGCTGGCGATGGAGTGCTGATCGTGCGCAGGGTTTGCTTTACCGGTGGTGATGCCGATGTGCTGCCGGTGTGAAAAGCGAGGTTTTCCATTCGGGGTGTCCGGTGGGCCCCGCAAAAAAAAACGGCCCCGTGAGGGGCCATCTTTGTGGGTGTGGATCAGGCAATCAAAGCGCTATCTGGTCGAAGCGTTCGACCCGGGTGTGGCCGTGGGTGGCTTCGCCGGTGCGCGGCTGCGGGTAATCGCTGAGACGGTCGACCAGCACGGTCTGCAGGCCGGCTTCGCGGGCGGCGTCCAGTTCTTCGACCACGTCGGACAGGAACAGGATCTCGGCCGGGGCAATGTTGATGGCCTTGGCGATGTGCGCGTAGCTGGCGGCCTCGCGCTTGCCGCCGACTTCGGTGTCGAAGTTGCCGGAGAACAGGCCGTTGAGGTCACCGGCATCGCTGAAGCCGAAGAACAGCTTCTGCGCCGGCACCGAGCCGGAGGAGTACACATACAGCGGCAAGCCGCTGGCCTTCCAGCCGCGCAGCACGTCAGCGACTTCCGGGTACAGGTGGGCGGTGTAGTCGCCGTTGCGGTAGCCGCTGTCCCACAGCATGCCTTGCAAAGCCTTGAGCGCGGTGTGCTTGCGGTCCTGGTCGATCCAGCCCTGCAGGGTTTCGACGATGACGTCGTCCTGGCAGGCGCTGGCCGAGATTTCAGTGGCCACCGCGTCCAGCCACTGGCGGACCTGCGGCTCATTACCGTGGGCCTGGACGAAGCCGGGCAGGGCATTGCGGGCGTACGGGAACAGCACTTCCTTAACGAAGGAGATGCTGGAGGTGGTGCCCTCGATGTCGGTGAGGATGGCTTTGATGGTCATGCTTTCGGGTCCTGCGCGGCATTCTTGCTCGCGCGTTGTGCGGTTGGTTTGAGGCTTGAACAGCGTAGAGCTGCCCTTACCCCAACCCCTCTCCCGCTCTGGCGGGGAGGGGCTCAAGCAGAGCAGGGGCTCAAGCGAAGCAGCGGCTTATGCCGCGCTGGGCTCGTAGCGCGGGAAGCGCTGGGCGATGTCGGTGCCGGTGAAGTGGCCGACCCAACCGTCCGGCTCGGTGAAGAAACGGATGGCGGCAAAGCTGGGTTCTTCGCCCATGTCGAACCAGTGGTTGACGCGGTCGGGGACGGCGATCAGGTCGTCCTTGACGCATTCCACCTCATAGACCTTGTCGTCCACGTGCAGGGTAAACAGGCCCGAGCCGGCGACGAAGAAACGCACTTCGTCTTCCTTGTGGTAATGCTCGTCGAGGAACTTCTTGCGGATCTCGGCGCGCGCCGGGTTGTCCGGGGCGATCGAGGCCACGTCCACGCTCTTGAAGCCATGCTCGGCCACCAGCCGATCAATGTCCTCGCGGTAGGCGGTGAACACTTCTTCCTGGCTGGCCCCCGGGGCCACCGGGTGCTTGGCCTGCCAACGTTCAAAGGTGACGCCGATCTTCTTCAGTTCGGCGGCGATGACGGTGCCGTCGCGGCTGTCCAGCAGCGGTGCGTCCGGGGCGGTGTCGTTGAAAATGCGCAGTCGGCTCATTGGGGGACTCGACGTAGTAAGGGAGAAGATCAGGCGTGGCCGCGCAGGCGGCGCAGTTCCAACTCACAATGCAGCAGGAACTCGAAGGCTTCCAGGTGGCGGCGGGCTTCGGCCATGTCGCGGCCCCAGGCGTAGAGGCCATGGCCGTCGATCAGGTAGCCCCACATCGGCCCCTTGTCGAGCTCGGCCTCGACCTGGGCGGCCAGCACGTCCATGTCCTGGGTGTTCGGGAACACCTTCAGGTCGACCGCGGTTTCGTGGGTGGCGTTGCCGTGCAGGGCCTTGAGCAGCTCATAGCCTTCCAGGCGGATATGGCCGTCGCTGCCATACAGGCGCGAGGCGATGGTCTGCACCGGCGAATGCGTATGCAGCACGCAGCCGACTTCCGGGAAGCGAGCGTAGAGCTGGGTGTGCAACAGAGTCTCGGCGGACGGGCGCAGGGGGCGGCCAACGGCCTTGCCGTCAAAATCCACCACCATGATGTCGCTTTCGATCAAGCGGCCCTTGTCCTTGCCGGACACGGTGATGGCCGCATGGTTGTCGTCCAGCCGGTGCGAGAAGTTGCTGCTGGTGGCAGGCGTCCAGCCGGCCTGGGCCAGTTCACGGATGTTGTCGATCAGCAGCTGGGCCAGTTCGCTCAGTCGCTGGGCGTCGTAGGGGACAGTAGGCGCGTTCATGCCGCCATTCTACTAAGAACGCCCCAAGGTTCATGCATCTATCCGGATGGAGCTGATATTGGCATGGAATATGCCGGAAACGGCTAACCCCGGCCCGTAGCCCGGGTAAGCGAAAGCGCACCCGGGGCCTTTCGAGGATGCCTGTCACCCAACTCCCAGGTGCGCTTCGCTTACCCGGGCTACGGGTGATGCGGATAGCCCGGTAACGAAAAAGCCCGGGATCGCTCCCGGGCTTTGGCTTCCTTCACTGCAGGCAACTCAGCTGCGCTTGGCCTTGTTCTCGGCGTTCAGCTTGCTGTGGCGCATGCCGTACAGGAAGTAGATGACGAAGCCGGTCACCGTCCAGATGCCCATCAGCATCCAGTTGTGCAGGGTCATCGCGGTCAGCAGGCCGATGCAGCTGAGCACGCCCAGGCTGCAGATCAGCCAGGCCATCGGGATGCGGAACGGACGCGGCAGGTCCGGCTGGGTGCGGCGCAGGACCAACACGCCGGCGCAGACTGCGGCAAAGGCGATCAGCGTGCCCATCGAGGTCAGCTCGCCCAGGATGTCCAGCGGGAACAGCGCCGCCAGCAGGGCGATGCCGATGCCGGTGATCACGGTGTTGATATGCGGCGTGCGGTACTTGGGGTGGATCTTGGTGAACACCGGCGGCAGCAGGCCATCGCGGCCCATGATCATGAAGATGCGCGGCTGGCCGATCACCATCACCAGTACCACCGAGGCCAGGCCGATCAGTGCGCCGATTTCGACGATGATGCGCAGCCAGTCGAGCTGCGGGTGGGCGGCAACCGCGGTGACTACCGGCTCGGCGGTGCCCAGCAACTGGTAGGGCACCAGGCCGGTCATGACTGCCGCCATGCCGATGTACAGCACGGTGCAGATGACCAGCGACAGCAGCATGCCGATCGGCAGGTCGCGTTGCGGGCGGTGCGATTCCTGCGCCGCCACCGACACCGCCTCGAAGCCGATGTAGGCGAAGAACACCATGGCCGCGCCGCGCAGCACGCCTTCGAAGCCGTATTTGCCTGGGCCTTCGTTGGCGGGGATGAACGGGGTCCAGTTGCTGGTGTCCACGTACTTCCAGCCGGCAATGATCACCAGGATGATCAGGCCCGTCTTCAGTACCACCATGGCCATGTTCATTGCCGAGGACTTGCTGATGCCCACGTAGCACAGCCAGGTCAGCAACAGCACCAGGATCGCCGCCGGAATGTTGGCGATGGCACCGGTGGGCTTGAGCTGCGCATCCAGCGGTGCATTGACCAGTGCCGCCGGCAGGTGGATGTCGAAGTGGTTGAGGAAGCTGAGGAAGTAGCCGGTCCAGCTGACCGCTACCGCCGACGCCGAAACACCGTACTCCAGCACCAGCATCCAGCCGATGAACCAGGCCGACAGCTCGCCGAAGGTGGCGTAGGTGTAGGTGTAGGCACTGCCGGAGACCGGCACCATCGAGGCGAACTCTGCATAGGCCAGGGCGCAGAAGGCGCAGCACACGGCTGCCAGCACGAAGGACAGCATGATGGCCGGGCCGGCATGGTTGGCTGCGGCCTGGCCGGTGATGACGAAGATGCCGCCGCCGATCACCGCACCGATGCCCAGCGCGGTCAGACCCCAAGGGCCCAGTGTGCGGCGCAGGCTCAGCCCGTTGGCTTCCTGGTGTGCGGCGTGTGGGTGTTTTGTGGCCCAGAGTTGCTTGAACATGTTTCGGGTCTTCGCTCGTCGGTGCGCGTTGGTGCTGCGCGAAAACCGGCGCACAAGGCGCCGGTCGGGGTGGTTGGTCAGCGGTGCTGGTTGAGCTTGCTGTGGCGGATGCCGTAGCCGAAGTAGATACACAGGCCGAGCAGGGTCCACAGCACGAATACCAGCCAGTGCGCGGCGAAGGCCATGGCAAACAGGCCAAGGCAGATCAGCGCGCCCAGCGGTGCGACCAGCCATACCGCCGGTACGCGGAACGGCCGGTTGATATCCGGCTTGGTCCGGCGCAGTACCAGGATGCCGATGCAGACGGTGGCGAAGGCCAGCAAGGTGCCCATGGCGACCAGTTCACCCAGCACGTTCAGCGGTACCAGGCCGGCCAGGGTTGCCGCCAGGACGCCGACGATGATGGTGCTGATATAAGGCGTGCGGTACTTGGCGTGGACCCTGCCGAACAACGGCGGCAAAAGGCCATCGCGGGAGATGGTGTAGGCGATGCGGGTCTGGCCCATCATCATCACCAGCACCACCGAGGAAAGGCCGGCGATGGCACCGATTTCCACCCAGGTCTTGAGCCAGGCCAGGTTGGCGTAGGGGCTCAGTGCGGTGGCCACCGGCTTGTCGGTACCCAGCAGGTGGTAGGGCAGCAGGCCGGTGAGCACGGCGCACACGATGATGTAGATCAGGGTGCAGACCGCCAGTGAGCCCAACAGCCCGATCGGCATGTTGCGCTGCGGGTCCTTGGTTTCGCCGGCAGCGGTGGAGACCGCGTCGAAGCCGATATAGGCGAAGAACACGATGGACGCCGCGCGCAGCACGCCACTCCAGCCGAACTCACCGAAGGTGCCGGTATTGGCAGGAATGAACGGGGTCCAGTTGGCCGGGTCGATGTACATGGCGCCAAAACCGACGAACAGGCAGATCACCGCCACCTTGATGGCGACGATGACGGCATTGACGAAGGTGGACTGGGTGACGCCGACGTATAGCAGGCCGGTGATGGCGGCCACTATCAGTACCGCAGGCAGGTTGAACAGCTTGCCCGAAGAGATGAAATGACCGTCCTGCCAGGCGATGGGGGCAGCGGTAAGTGCGTCGGGGAAGGGCAGGTTCAAGGTGGTGGTGAGGAAGCTGATCAGGTAAGCCGACCAGCCCACCGCCACCGATGCCGAAGCAAACAGGTATTCCAGCACCAGGCACCAGCCGATGAACCAGGCCACGCCTTCGCCCATGGTGGCGTACGAATAGGAATAGGCACTGCCGGAAACCGGCATCATTGCCGCGAACTCGGCATAGCACAGGCCGGCGAAGGCGCAGGCCAGGCCAGCCAGCACGAAGGACAGCATGATCGCGGGCCCGGCATGGTTGGCCGCAGCCTGGCCGGTCACCACGAAGATGCCGGCGCCGATGACTGCGCCCATGCCCAGCAGGATCAGATGCTTGGCTGTGAGGGTCCGCTTGAGCGTGGCTTCGCCTTGCAGGCTGCCTTCGACCGGTTCACCGGCATCGACATGTGCAGCCGGTTCGACCGGTTTGACCCTCAACAGAGTTTTAAGCATTGCGCTGGTTCCCAAACTGTTTGATGGCCCGCGCGCCGGGGCGGCGGGACCGTTTTTGTTGCGCCGCAAGCTGAACGGTCGGCAACCACCCTACCTTGCCAAAGGTGGCGAAACTCGACAAGCGCAACTGCAACATCGACAGCGATAATGGCTGCCGGATCGAAATGATGGGATGTGCTTACAGTCATGCTTGCGGCGGATCGGCAGTTGCGACAGGCGCTTACGGATTACTCCCGGGTACATCGGGACCATGACGCGGTAGCGCATGAGTTCCTGACCCTGCTTGAGGAGGGTGGGGTGGACCCCTTCACCCGTGAACGGCTGGCCGGCCACTTCACCGGCAGTGCCTGGTTGGTCAGTGCCGATGGCGAACGGGCTTTGCTAACCCACCACCGCAAGCTGCAGCGCTGGTTGCAGCTGGGCGGACATGCCGACGGTGACCATGATCTGGCGGCGGTGGCCCTGCGCGAGGCCGAGGAAGAGTCGGGCCTGCAGGGGCTGGTACTGGCGTCAACGGCAATCTTTGATCTGGACAAGCATTGGATCCCTGAGCGCAAGGACGTGCCGGGGCATTGGCATTACGACGTGCGCTACTTGGTGGTGGCCGCTGCCGATGAGCGGTTTGTGGTCAGTGAGGAGTCGTTGGAGCTGGCGTGGCGGCCGGTGGCCGAGATTGCCGGGGACAGCGATGAATCGCTGCGCCGCATGGCCATGCGCTGGATGCAGCGCGGAGGGTAGGCGCGGCGGAAGACCGTCAGGCTCGGTGTGATTTTTCCGCGTCTGTTTGTGTTGCGGGAAAGCCCTGTCGAGCATGGCCCGGCATTTCGGCTCCCTCCCTTTCGCGCAGCGAAGGGGAGGGTTGGGGAGGGGTGATCTTGCTGTTGTGTGCCTGGATAGCCGCATGCCGAGCATGGCTCGGCACTACATTGGTTGTGCCGGGAAGGGCGCTGCCGAGCATGGCTCGGCACTACCTTCAGTACAGGATGCGGGTGCGCAGGGTGCCCTGGATCGCTGCCAGTTCCTCGCGGATGGCCGCGGCCTGTTCCTCGGTGGCGCTGATGTCGATCACCACGTAGCCGACCTTGGGGTCGGTGCGCAGGAACTGGCCATCGATGTTCAGGTTGTGACGCGAGAAGATCTCGTTGATCTTGGACAGCACGCCCGGCACATTCCGGTGGATGTGCAGCAGGCGCAGGCTCTGCTCGTGTTCGGGCAGGGTCACTTCCGGGAAGTTGACTGCCGACAGGGTGGAGCCGTTGTCGCTGTAGCGCACCAGCTTGGCGGCCACTTCCACGCCGATGTTCTCCTGCGCTTCCAGGGTGGAGCCGCCCACGTGGGGGGTCAGGATCACGTTGTCATGCGCTGACAGCGGGGATTCGAACAGGTCGCCATTGCCCTTGGGTTCAACCGGGAACACGTCCACCGCGGCGCCGCCCAGGTGGCCCGAGCGCAGCGCTGCATCCAGCGCGTCGATATCGACAACGGTGCCGCGCGCTGCATTGATCAGGTGCGCGCCCTTCTTCATCTTGCTCAATTGCTCGGCACCGATCATCCACTGCGTGGAGCCGTTTTCCGGCACGTGCAGGGTGACCACGTCCGAGCGCGCCAGCAGGTCGTCCAGGCTGATGGCCGGGTGCGCATTGCCCAGCGACAGCTTGGTTTCGATGTCGTGGAAGATCACATGCATACCCAGTGCCTCGGCCAGTACACCGACCTGGGTGCCGATGTGGCCGTAGCCAATGATGCCCAGCGTCTTGCCGCGGACTTCATGGCTGCCCGCAGCCGACTTGGACCAGCCGCCGCGGTGGCATTCGGCATTCTTCTGCGGGATGCCACGGGTCAGCATGATCGCCTCGGCAATCACCAGCTCGGCCACCGAACGGGTGTTGGAGTAGGGCGCATTGAAGACCGGGATGCCGGCCAGTTCGGCCGCTTCCAGGTCAACCTGGTTGGTGCCGATGCAGAAGCAGCCCACCGCGATCAGGCGCTTGGCATGCGCCAGTACCTCGGCGCTGAGGTGGGTGCGCGAGCGGATGCCGACGATGTGGGCTTCGGCGATGCGCGCCTTCAACTCCTCTTCCGGCAGTGACTTGCTGTACAGCTCGATCTGCGAGTAACCGGCCGCCTTGAAGACGTCCACGGCGGTCTGGCTGACCCCCTCAAGCAACAAAACGCGGATGTCCTGCTTCGGGAACGAGGTCTTCTTGGGCGACATGTCGTGGACGGCGGCGAAAGGTGGGTAGGTCGCCAACTATGCCAGAACGGCGCGCCGATTTGTGCGCTGCGCAACGCGGCAAGGCCTTGATGGCAAAAGGTTTCATATGAAATCCACGGCGCGCGTGAGGCCTCACTACGGACACTGGACGGCACGCGGCCGGGCTGTCACGCTTGGCGGCTTTCACGCCGCCGAAACACCGCCATGACCGATCCGCGCCTGGAAACCCTGTTGCAGTCCTGCCCCGAGCTGCGTCTGAAGACCGACGCTGGCGACCTGGAGCACTACGGCCGCGATTGGACCCGGCGCTGGACGCCGGCGCCGCTGGCCATCGCCCTGCCGGGCAGTGTGGAAGATGTACAGGCGGTGATGCGCTGGGCCAACGCGCACAAGGTGGCCGTGGTGCCGTCCGGCGGTCGTACCGGCTTGTCCGGCGGCGCCGTGGCTGCCAATGGCGAGCTGGTGTTGAGCCTGGAGCGCATGAACAAGGCGCTGGCGTTCGATGCGGTGGACCGCACCCTGGTGGTGCAGGCCGGCATGCCGCTGGAAGCGCTGCACAACGCGGCCAGGGAACATGGGCTGATCTATCCGGTGGATTTCGCCGCGCGCGGTTCGTGTTCGATCGGTGGCAATATCGCCACCAATGCCGGCGGCATCCGCGTGATCCGTTACGGCAATACGCGTGAATGGATTGCCGGGCTCAAGGTGGTTACCGGCAATGGCGAAGTGCTCGAGCTCAACAAGGGCCTGATCAAGAATTCCAGTGGTTACGACTTCCGCCAGCTGATGATTGGCTCGGAAGGCACGCTGGGCATCGTGGTCGAGGCCACCGTGCGCCTGACCGACCCGCCGCCGGCCACCAATGTGATGGTGCTGGCGTTGCCGTCCTTCGAAGTGCTGATGCAGGTGTTTGCCGCGTTCCGCGAGCGGCTGCAGCTGGAGGCCTTCGAGTTCTTCACCGATCTGGCGGTCAAGCACGTCACCGCGCATGGCGCGCAGTATCCGTTCGAGGACATCCACCCTTACTACGTGGTGACCGAATACGCCTCCGCCGACGAGGCCGGCGAAGCCGCCGCGCTGGCGGCATTCGAGTACTGCATGGAGCAGGGCTGGGTGCTGGATGGTGTGATCAGCACCAGCGAAGCACAGGCACAGCAGCTATGGCGCCTGCGCGAAGGCATCACCGAGTCGGTGGCGCGCTACAAGCCATATAAGAATGATGTGTCGGTGCGGATATCGGCGATGCCGGCGTTCCTGGCTGAAACCCAGGCGCTGATCAATGGCGCCTACCCGCATTTCGAGGTGGTCTGGTTCGGCCATATCGGTGACGGCAACCTGCATATCAATGTGCTCAAGCCCGACGACACCAGCGATGCCGAGTTCCTCAGCCAGTGCGAGCACGTGACCAAGCTGCTGGCGCAGGTGCTGCACCGCTTTGACGGCAGCATTTCGGCCGAGCATGGCATCGGGCTGGTCAAGAAGGCCTACCTGGCCAGCACCCGCAGCGATGCCGAGGTGGCCTTGATGCGCGGGGTCAAGCGTGTCTTCGACCACAACGGTCTGCTGAATCCGGGCAAGGTATTCGACCTGTGAGCGTGGGCCCGCTACTCTTTGCCTCCTTCTTTATCCGATGTTGACCTGACGATGATTCGCCCGATCCTGTTCTGCGCGTTGCTTGCCCTGCCGATGTCGGTGTTCGCCTCCAGTTTTGCCGGTAGTTCGGCAGGCTCGGCCAGCGGGGCTTCCTCCAACTCCTCGGGCAGCTCGTCCGGTGATGACAAGGTACTGCTGGACGCGCGTGATGATGCGGCCAATTTTGTCGCCAGCGAGGGCGTCATTCGTGGTGCCTGGCTGGAAGCGGCGTTCATCCAGCTGCGTGAGCGCGATGCTGCCGCCCGCGACGCCAGCGACCTGGTCCTGGCACGGAAGATCCTGGCCCTGTGATGGCCGGCAGCCGGCCGCCGCGCTGGCGGTGGTTGGCGTCATGCGTGTTTGCTGTGGCTGCGGCCACCGCCTCGGCGCAGGTGCCGCTGCAGGTTGAACTGACAGACCCAGAGCTGAGTGCCGCCGAACGGCAGGCAACGCTGCAGTTGATGGACGATGTGCTTGCGCGCCTGCCGGCGCGGATGCAGCAGGCGGCGCCGGCCCCCCTGCAGCTGCGCTGGCGGCAGGACCTGCCTGCGCATGTGCAGGGCCGCGCGACCGGGCGCAGGCTTGGGCTGGATCGGCGTCTGCTGGCACCGTTGCTGCAGCAGGACGACGCTGCCTGGCAGCACGCGCGGGCGGCCCTGATTCATGAAATCGCCCACGCGCTGGATCGTTCTGCGCAGGGCCGATGGTCACGGCAGGCGCGCTTCCTGGACCTGGCCGGCTGGCAGCAACGGCCACTGCTGCCGGGGCGCAGCCGTAACCGCAATAGTCTGCGCAGCCCCGATCTGTACGAGCTGCACAGCCCCGCGGAGTTCTTCGCGGTGAATCTTGAACACTACCTGCTGGACCCGGACTATCGCTGCCGGCGCCCTGCCTTGCATGCGTGGATGCAGATGCAGCTGGGCAGTGTGCCAGGGGCAGTGCCGGCGGCTTGCACGCAGACCCTGCCGTTGATGCAGGCCGACGAGCAGGCAGGCAGCATCGCCCTGGTTGGTGTGGACCCGGGGCGTGTCTATCAGGTGGACTATCTGCTGGCCGAGGGCAACAACCAGCTGATGAGCCGGTGGGGCCACAGCATGCTGCGGTTGGTGATCTGCGCGCCTGGACGAGTGCGGGGGCCGGCTTGCCGGATGGACCTGCAGCACCACCTGGTGCTGTCTTTCCGCGCCTTTGTCGGCGATGTGCAGATATCCAGCCTGCGCGGACTCACCGGCTCCTACCCCTCGCGGCTGTATGTGCTGCCGCTGAACCGCGTGATCGACGAGTACACCAAGGTCGAGCTGCGCCCGGTTTCATCCACCCCACTGGCGCTGCAGCCTGAAGAGATACAGGCCTTGTTGCAGCAGGCAGCACAGCTGCATTGGGCTTACGACGGCCGTTACTACTTCATCAGCAACAACTGCGCGGTGGAGACATGGAAGCTGCTGCATGACGGGGTGCCGCGTTTTGGCGAGAAGCCGCTGGCATCGATCACCCCTACCGGCCTGCTGGCGCGCCTGCGCAGCCAGGAGCTGAGCAGCGCCGCGCCGTCGCATCGGGCACAGGCCATCCGCGAGGGCTACTACTTCGAATCGGCGGCCGCCCACCATGCAGCGGTGTTCGCTGTTGCGCGCACGGCGCTGGCGCTGCCGGTGCAGACCTCCGATCAATGGTTGGCGCTGCCTGCGGCACAGCGGCGGCGCTGGTTCGCGGCCGCTGATGGCAAGGCGCTGGCCGCGCTGCTGGTATTGGAGCAGGCAGCCTGGCGGCGCCAGGAACTACTGGCCCGTGATGCCCTCAAGCGGCAGTTGTTGTCACCGAAGGCGGGCGCCGCACAGCGGCAGCAGTTCGACGCGCTGATGGCCCGGGCCGGTGCACTGCTGGCGCCCGGAAGCCTGCCGCTGCCCGGCTACGGTTTGCCGTCTTTGGCCGAACGCGGTGCGCTGCAGGCGCAGGTGGCCGACGGTGCTCAGGCCGCTGTCGGCCAGTGGCAGGCCTTGCGCCAGGCGGCGGTCGCGCTGCTGTCGCCGGCCCAGCAGGCCGAATTGGCGGACCTGGAGGCAAACCTTGAAAGCCTGCGCCACGGCCTGCGTTTGCGGTACGGTACGCAACCAGCGGAGTCGGCCGCTGTTTCTGCAGCGGCTCGGGATGGTTTCAAGGAGAAAACGGTTGAGCACGATGGCTGACCCACAGCGGGGGGCGACTGAGGGGGCGTTGGCGCAGGGGGTGATGCAGTTGCGCTCCTGCGCGATCCTTGGATTGGATGGGGATGG
This sequence comes from Stenotrophomonas sp. UBA7606, assembly GCF_002477705.1. Lineage (NCBI taxonomy): Bacteria > Pseudomonadati > Pseudomonadota > Gammaproteobacteria > Lysobacterales > Lysobacteraceae > Stenotrophomonas > Stenotrophomonas sp. UBA7606. The sequence goes on from NZ_DLJW01000010.1 coordinate 13,670, forward strand.
GCAGATAAACGCCTGCAATGCAGGGGTGGAGCCCATTTTTGGCTACAGCCGCGACGAACTGTGCGGCAAGGGCTTTGCCTGTCTGTTCAGTGCCGCCGATGCCGGCCGTGGCACCGACCGGCAGGTGCTTGAACGCGCGCTGGAACAACATTTCGAGGAAATGGGCCTGCCGATGGTGCGCAAGGACGGCACCCGTTTCCGCGCCACGCTGATGCTGGAACAGGTAGGCACCGCGCAGCGGCCGCAGGTGCTGGTGATGGTGCGTGACATCAGCGAGTACTTCCAGACCCAGAAGCGGGTGCGCGAGGCGCAGGAAATCGCCCTGCGTGCGCAGCGCCTGGATGCGGTCGGCAAGTTGACCCTGGGGCTGTCGCACGACTTCAACAATCTGCTGTCGGTGATCGGCAACAGCCTGGACATGCTGGCCGCGCGGCGTACCGGCGACGAAAGCGCGCGCCGCATCATGGATATCGCCCACCGTGCGGTGGAGCGGGGCACCCAGCTGACCCGGCAGATGCTGGCTTTTGGCCGTGGGCAGACGCTGGTGCCGCAGCGCAGCCATGTGCATGACCTGGTGTACGGGTCATTGGAGCTGTACCGCCGTGTCTGCGGGCAGACCATCCAGCTCGCTGTCGAGTTGGAAAAGGACCTTCCGCCGATCTCGGTGGACGTGGGCCAGTTGGAGGCGGCGCTGCTCAACCTGCTCAGCAACAGCCGTGATGCCATGCACGGGGTGGGCAGGGTGGTGCTGGAGGCGCGCCAGCAGACCATGCTGGTGCCCAATGGCCATGGCGAGGAGGCACCATTCGTCTGCATCACCGTGGGTGACAGCGGGCCGGGCATCCAGGCCGAGATCCAGGACAGCGTGTTCGAGCCGTTCTTCACCACCAAGGGGGTGGGCGACGGCAGCGGCCTGGGCCTGAGTCAGGTCTACGGCTTTGCGGCGCAGTCAGGCGGCACCGCCATCATTGGTACGTCGGCACTGGGTGGCGCGGCCATCTCGTTGTGCTTCCCGGTGGCACACGCAACGGCATGAAGAAGAAAGGGCGCCGTTGGCGCCCTTTCACTGTTGCGTCAGTCGGCGCGGCCGCCGAATTCACCGGTGGTGGTATTCACCAGGATGCGTTCGCCGTTGACGATGTACTCGGGCACCATGATTTCGATGCCGGTGTTGAGCTTGGCCGGCTTGGGACGCTTGGTAGCCGTGCCACCCTTCAGTTCCGGCGGGGTCTCCACCACTTCCAGGGTCACGTGCTGCGGCATCTGGATCGCTACCGGCTGGTCGTCGATGACCTGCACGTAGATGCCGGTCAGGCCTTCGGTGATGTAGCCGGCGTCATCGCCGATCACGTCCGCATCCAGCGTGTACGGGGTGTAGTCCTCGTCGTCGAGGAACACGAAGGCATCGCCATCCATGTACGAAAAGCTGGACTGGCGGCGCAGCAGCTCGACTTCGTTCAGGTTGTCATCGGCATCGAAGCTGGCATCGAGCTTGTTGCCGCCCGGCACGCTGTACATGATGAAGCGGAAGCGGACGTTGCCGCCGCGGCCCTGCGGCGAGCTGCGCTCGATGTCGCGGACCTGGTAGACGCCGTTGTTGTACTCGACGACGTTGCCTTTCTTGATGTCGTTGGCTTTCATAAATACGGGGACTGGGGAATAGGGAATCGGCAATGGAAGGTCAACCACCTTCCATGCAACGGGCAGGCAATGAGGTTCAGGCAAGGGTGAAGCGATAGCGGGGTTCTAATCCCCGCTCTCTACTCCCCATTCCCGGCTCAATTACTTACTTCGGTGCCAGACGCACGGCACCGTCAAGGCGAATAGTCTCACCGTTGAGGTAGGTATTGCCAATGATATGGCCTACCAGGCTGGCGAAATCGGCCGGCAGGCCCAGCCGCGACGGGAAGGGGATGGAGGCGGCCAGCGATTCCTGCACGTTCTGCGGCATGCCGTCGACCATCGGGGTCCAGAACACGCCCGGGGCGATGGTCAGCACACGGATGCCGAAACGGGCCAGCTCGCGTGCCATCGGCAGGGTCATGCCGACCACGCCGCCCTTGGACGCCGAATACGCGGCCTGGCCGATCTGGCCTTCGTAGGCGGCCACCGAGGCGGTGTTGATGATCACGCCGCGCTCGCCGTCGCCGTTGGCCTCGTTGTGCTGCATCAGCTCGGCGGCGGCCTTGGCGACGTTGAAGCTGCCGACCAGGTTGACCATCACCGTGGTCTGGAAGTTGGCCAGCGGCATGGCCGCCTCGCGGCCGAGCACGCGGCCGGCGCCGAGGATGCCGGCGCAGTTCATCACCACGTTCAGGCCGCCCAGGAACGCGCGTGCGGCGGCCAGGTTGGCGGCCACGCCGGCTTCGTCGGTGACGTTGGTGCTGAAGTAATGCGCATTGTCGGCGCCCAGCTCGGCGACCGCGGCGGCGCCTTTTTCGTCGTTGAGGTCGAACAGGGCGACCTTGCCGCCATTGGCGACCAGGTACTGGGCCACGCCCAGGCCAAGGCCGGAAACGCCACCGGTGATGACGGCACGAACGGAGGACAGCTGCATTGGAACAATCCTGCGGGAAAGAACCGAAGATTCTAGCCGATGGCCAGCCTGCGCCAAGTACGCGACCGGACCTAGCCCAGGCGCCTTGCGAAGGCGTCAGGTGCCAGCCCGGGCGCGAACAGGAAGCCTTGCCCCACCGGTACTCCCAGCCCCAGCAGGAAATTGCGCTGGGCCTCCGACTCGATGCCTTCGGCCACCAGTCCCAGCCCCAGGCTGCGGGCGATGCCACAGACCGCCTCGCAGACCGCCACATCGGAGGGGTTGTCCGGGACGCCACTGATGAACAGCTGGCTCAGTTTGAGCCCATGGATGGGCAGGGTGCGCAGGTAGTTGAGCGCGCTGTAGCCCTCGCCGAAATCGTCGATGGTCAGCACCACACCCATCTCGCGCAGTTCGGCGAAGGTGCGCAGGGTGGCGGGAGCATCTTCGATCAGCACCCGCTCGGTGAATTCCAGTTCCAGTGCCTGGCCGGGCAGCCGGTAGTGGGCCAGCACGTCGCGCACCTGGCGGGCCAGGCGGTCACCACTGAACTGGCGATAGGAGACATTGATCGCCACCCGTACCAGCCCACGGCCCTGATCCTGCCACTCGCGCACCTGGCGGCAGGCCTGGTGCAGTACCCATTCGCCGATGCGTACGATGTCACCGGTGTTCTCCGCATGGCTGATGAAGATGTCAGGCCGCAGCTCGCCAAGCTGGCGGTCGCGCCAGCGGATCAATGCTTCGCAGGCCACCGTGGTGCCGCTGCGCAGCTCCACCTGCGGCTGGTAGACCAACCGGAATTCATCGCGTTCCAGCGCCTTGCGCAGGCGCCGTTCGATCTGCAGGCGGTCGCGCTGGCGCCGTGCCAGTTCCGGCGAGAACAACTGCCAGCCGTTGCGGTCACGGCGCTTGCATTCGTACATCGCCAGGTCGGCGTTCTGGATCAGCTGTTGCGGGCGCTGGCCGTCGCGCGGCGCGCGGGCGATGCCGATGCTGGTGGTCACCGCGAACTCATCCTTGCCGAACTGGAACGGCGGCACGAAAGCCTGAGTGATGGCCTGGGCCAGCCGTTCGGGGCGTTCTGGCAGGTCGCGGGCGTCACAGGTAACCACGAACTCATCGCCGCCGAAGCGGGCCAGCAGGCCTTCGGTGCCAATCGCGTCGCGGATGCGCCGGGTGGCTTCGATCAGCAACTGGTCGCCGGCGTTGTGGCCCAGCACGTCGTTGACCATCTTGAAACGGTCCAGGTCGATGTACAGCACCGCCACCTCGGCATGCGAGGGGTTGCCCAGGCGCGCTTCCAGGTCGGTCAGCGCGGCGTCGCGGTTCATGATGCCGGTCAGCGGGTCGGTGCGGGCCTGGTTCTTGAGCGTTTCCTCGGCGTGCTTGGGCTCGGTGATGTCCTGCAGAGTGCCGGCAATCCGGCTGGAGGCCAGGTCGCCAGCCTCGACTTCGCCGATCATGCGGATCCAGAAACTGTGGCCGTCGCTGCGTTGGCCCTGCAGTTCCAGCTCAAAGCCGTTGCGCAGTTCCACGACCGTATCCATTGCCGCCAGCAACTGCAGGCGCGCGGCCGGGCTCAGGCAGGCCACCAGGCCCTCCAGATCCGTCGGTGCGAGTTGCTGGCCGAGGATGCGCTGTGCCTCGCCGGTCAGGTACAGGCGCTGCTGGCTGCGGTCCCACTCCCAACCGCCAATGTGCGCCAGCGACTGGGCGCGATCGAACAGGGCGTGGTCCCGCTTGAGTTCGGTGATGTCACTGAACAGGGAAAACACATGGTCGGGCAGGTCGCAGCCGGAGGAAAACACCGGTACGGTGGTGATCGATATCCAGATCATGCGACCGTGCGGACGGTGGTACAGGCCGATGATGGTGCTGGGGATGATGCGGCCTTCGCGGAAGGCCTTGGCCACCGGCCATTGCTCACTGCGCAGGCGGCGGCCGCGCTCGTCGACGGTGATCCAGTCCTCGTTGTCCAGCGGCACCCGCGAGGGGGTTTGCACGCCGGTGTTGAAGATCCGGTGCGCGGCCGGATTGGCGGCAAGGATGCTGAGGTTGCGGTCGAACAGCATGACGCCCTTGTCGATCGATTCCAGCAGCAGCCGGTAGCGCGTTTCGGCCTGCCAGCGCCGGCTCAGGTCGCGGGCCACGGCAACGATGCAGTGCTCGCCGTCATGCTCGAACGCGGCCGAATGCACCTCCACCGGGAAACGGCTGCCATCACCGCGCATGTTGGTGACTTCCACCACGTAGGTTTCGCCGCGGTTGAGCGTCTCCCAGACCGGCTCCAGGTGGTCGGCGGGCAGGTCGGGGTTGAGCAGTTCGATGGGTTGGCCGACGATTTCCTCGCGGGTGCGGCCGTAGGCGCGCACGCCCGCGCTGTTGACGTCCAGCACCGTGCCGGTGGCGCTGAGGATGCTGACCGGGTCGGGTACCGCATCGAACAGGGCGGCATAACGGCGTTGCGCGGACTGGCGTTCGCTCATGGCTTCACGCAGGGCGTCCCGCGCGGCCAGCAGCACGGGTTGCAGCTGCAGTGGCAGGGGCTGGTGCAGGGCCTGTTCCAGACCGGCGAGCGCATCCACGTGGGCGGTCGGGTGACCACCGTCGTCGGGAACTATGCGCTGGCCGGATCCGGTCATGACACTGTCATTGCCCTGGCTGTCTTGCTGCCTGTCTGCCGGCCCAGCCGTTCGGCGAGCCAGTTCCCCGTTGCGGCCAGCGCGGCAAGATCAATGCCGGTGACCATCCCCATGCCGTGCAACATATACACCACATCTTCGCTGGCGACATTACCGCTGGCGCCACGGGCATAAGGGCACCCCCCGGTGCCTGCCACCGCCGAATCTACCACGCGTACACCTGCCTCAAGGCAGCTGGCGATGTTGGCCAGGGCCTGGCCGTAGGTATCGTGGAAGTGCACGGCAAGGTCGGCCATGGGCACTTCACCGGCGACGGCCAGCAGCATGGCGCGGGCCTTGGCCGGGGTGCCGACGCCAATGGTGTCGCCCAGTGAAATCTCGTAGCAGCCCATGGCATGCAGACGTGCCGCCACCTTGACCACGTCGGCCAGCGGCACCTGGCCCTGGTAGGGGCAGCCCAGCACGGTGGAGACATAACCCCGCACCTTCACACCATCGGCCTTGGCGCGGGCCAGGATGGGTTCAAAGCGCAGCAACGACTCATCGATGCCGGCATTGGTATTGGTGCGGTTGAACTGCTCGGAGGCCGCGGTGAATACCGCAACTTCCTCCACGCCCACCGCGCGGGCGCGGTCATAGCCCTGTTCGTTGGGCACCAGTACCGGGTAGCTGATGCCGGGGCGGCGCTGGATGCCGCTGAACACCTGCGCGGCATCGGCCAGCTGCGGTACCCATTTGGGGCTGACGAAACTGGTGGCTTCGATGCTTTTCAGGCCTGTGGCCGAAAGCCGATCGATCAGGGCGATCTTGTCGGCGGTGGCGACCTGCTGCTTTTCGTTCTGCAGGCCGTCGCGCGGGCCTACTTCAACAATACGGACGAAATCGTTCACGGTGCTTTCCTGTCAGCCCACCTGGGGGCGCGTTTTTCCAGGAAGGCGCTCAATCCTTCCTTGCCTTCATCGGAGGCCCGCAAGGCGGCGATAAGGCCCGCGTTGGCGCGGTCCAGGCCGTCGCGGTCGCCGACCGCAGCACAGACCTCGCGCACCAGTATCTTGGCCGAGGCGGCGGCTACCGGCCCGGCCTTGGCCAACAAGGCCAGTTGCGCCTGTACGGCGGCGTCAAGCGCGTCGGCCGCGACCACCTGGTGGACCAGGCCGATCTGCAGGGCGGTGGCGGCCTCGAAATGCTCGCCGGTGGCGAACCAGCGGCGCGCCTGGCGGGGGCCGATGGCGGCGATGACATAGGGTGAAATCACTGCGGGTAGCAGGCCCAGGCGGCTTTCGGTGAGGCCGAAGCGGGCCCCTTCGGCGGCGATGGCGATGTCACAGCAGGCCACCAGGCCGACACCGCCACCAAAGCTGGCGCCTTGCACGCGGGCGATGGTCGGCTTGGGCAACTCGTCCAGGGTGCGCATCAGCCGTGCCAGTGCCAGCGCGTCAATGCGGTTTTCTTCCTGGCTGGCGCTGGCCATGGCGCGCATCCATTGCAGGTCCGCACCGGCAGAGAACGAGGCACCATTGCCGGCCAGCACCACGGCGCGCACGCTGGGGTCGTTGCCCACCGCTTCCAGCGCCTCGGTGAGGGCCTGGATCAGGCCGGCGTCAAAGGCGTTGTGTAGCTCGGGGCGGTTCAGGGACAGGGTGGCTACCGCGCCCTGGTGGTGTACGTGCAACGCATCGCTCATCGGGAAAGCCTGTCTGACGTTATCGCGCGCATGATTGTTGGCGCCGGCCGGCTTTGACAAGGGCGGGGGGCACCGTTGTTCCAAAGGGTTGGACGGGAAGGCTTGCGGGGCAAAGGTTTCAGGCGTTACTACAGCATTGGCGGCGCGCGCTGGGCCGGCACGGTGCAGGGCATGTTCGCGGTGCATTGCGCGTGGTGGCCGCTACCATGGGCCTCTTCCATGGGAGTGATGCGCATGTCTGTCGTGCTGTATGGATCGCAAAGTACCGCTTCGCTGGTGGTGCACTGGTTGTTGATCGAGCTGGGCATCGCCCATGAACTGCACCAGCTTGATTTCGAGCGCCGCGAACAGAAGTCGCCGGACTACCTGGCATTGAACCCGGCCGGACGCGTGCCCACCCTGCTGATCGATGGACAGGTGCTGACCGAATCGGCGGCCATCGCCATGCACCTGGCCGATCTGCACCCGCAGGCCGGGCTGGCGCCGGCACCGGGTACCCCGGCGCGGGGCGACTATTACCGCTGGATGTGTTTCTGCGTGTACACCCTGATGCCTGCCTACCGCGGATGGTTCTACCCGCAGGAGCCCGCGGGGCCGGCGTTTGCCGATGCCGCGCGCGAACAGGCGCGCCAGCAACTGGAAGCCGCCTGGCAGCAGTTGGACGCCCATCTGGCAGGCAAGGGCCCCTACGTGCTGGGGGCGCAACCATGCACGGCCGACTTCATGTTGACCATGCTGATGCGCTGGAGCCGCAACATGCCGCGGCCCACCGACAGCTGGCCGGCGCTGGCCGCGCATGCCGCGCGCATGAAGGCGCGACCTGCCTTTGCCGAGGTCTACCGGCGCGAGGGCATCAGCGACTGGCGTTGAGGGCGGCGCTCAGTCCACGTAGTCGTCGTACTTGCGACCACCCTGGAACGGCATCAGGTGCTGTTTGACGATGCCATTGGGCACGGTCTCCAGCTTCATCACCCCGTATTCCAGTGGCCATTGGGCCTGGTCCGGTGGCAGCTTGAAGGTGCCCATCAGCATGTCCACCAAGGGCAGGTGGATGGCGTAATTGACGTCGATGTATTCCTTCTGCCGCGCATGGTGCCAGTGGTGGTAGCGCGGCAGCACCAGCAGGTACTCCAGCCAGCCGAAGCGGATGCCCAGGTTGGCATGCGCCAGCACCGCCTGCAGACCCACCAGGATGACGTAGGCGTTCACCGCCGGGGTCGAGAAGCCCAGTACCAGCAGCGGCAGCAGTACTGCGCTGCGGGTCATCACGATCTCCACTACATGGATGCGCGAGCCGGCCAGCCAATCCATGTGGCGGCTGGAGTGGTGCACGGCGTGGAAGCGCCAGAGCCAGGGGATGTTGTGGTATGCGCGGTGCAGCAGGGCCTGGGCCATGTCGGCCACAAACACGGCGATCAGAAACTGTGCCCACACCGGCAGTGACTGGATGGCGGCCTTGAGCACCGGGAATGCCGCCAGCCCGGCGATGGTGGAAGTGGAGGCAGTGACCAGGATCAGGATGAACTGCACCAGTACATGGCTCATGAAGAAGTACGCCACGTCGGTGCGCCAGCCCGGCCGCAGCGGAGACAGCGCGCGTTTGCCCAGGTAGTGCTCCAGCGGCACGAACACCAATGCGGAAAAGAACAGCGACAGCACGAACCAGTCCAGCCCCAGCGAGTAGGGTGTATGGCCGATGGCATCGAACTGCACGTTGGTGCCGCCCAGCAGCACGGCAAGCGTGGCACTGGCCACGCCCAGCGTGGCGATGCGTTTGTTGCGGTCGCGCAGGATCGCCACGGTGCCCATGAAGAAGGCGGCGGCCAGCCCGACCAGCAACAGGTGGCGGGCGAACTGCTCGTTGTAGACCGCGCGGAACTCGCGGCTGGTCAGCAGCTCGGGAAAATGGAAGCAGGCCACGGCGAGCAGGCTCAGCAGGCCGAGCAGGGCGGAACTGTAGGCAAAGAACGAACGGCGTTGGCGTTGCATGCGACGACTTCCTGTCGGGACGCGCCCGATTCTGCCTGCGCAGCGTCGTCGGTGGAAGGCTGTCCCGGTACGGTCACCCATGCTTCACGTCGGCTGCGCGTCGCAGCGGTTAGCGTTGTCCCGGGCCGGTTTTGCCCGGCCATGCCCGATTGGAGACTTCGCGATGAACATGTTGAGCGTTCCGGTAAGCGCTGACGATCACATGCAGGGCGATGCGGCGGCGCCGGTGGTGCTGGTGGAGTACGCTGACTACCAGTGCCCGTATTGCGGCGAGGCGTTCTCGCTGGTGCAGCGGCTGCAGCAGCGCTTCGGCGACAGCCTGTGCGTGGTGTTCCGCAATTTCCCGCTGGTGCAGTCGCACCCGCAGGCATTGCCGGCGGCGATCACCGCCGAGTATGCCGCCGGCCACGGCAAGTTCTGGCAGGCCCATGACGCGTTGTTCCGCAACCAGCAGCAGCTGGGCGAGCTGGTGTACCGGGAGCTGATGCGCGAGCTGGGCCTGCCCGAAGATGGGCTGGCTGCCGCCATGGACAACACCGGCTACCTGCAGCGCATCCAGCGTGATGTGGACAGCGGTATGCGCAGCGGCGTCAGCGGTACCCCGGCGTTCTTCATCAACGGCCGCATGTTCCAGCCCCAGCGCAGCTTCGAGGAGCTCTACGACGCCATCGTCGAAGCCGGGGGCAATCCGCCCAGGTGATGCCCTGGCAGGAGTGGTGCAGGCCGCGAAAGCGGGGAGCTCCGGAATCCATTGGTCGCCGCAGCCCTGGTCATGTGCCAGCTTCGGCGCGCGAGCCTTTGAACGCTGCCTTGCCCCACAGGCGCTGAGGAGGGTTTGCGGGATGGGCTTCGGGGGATCGTGCCGGCTTGCCCGGGCGCGCCCCCCGCTGCCTCAGCCGATCAACGCCATCACTTTCTCCGGCGGGCGGCACAGGGCGGTGCCCTTGCGGGTGCGCACGATCGGGCGATTGATCAGGCTGGGGTGCGCGGCCATCGCTGCAACCAGGGCTGCCTCGTCCTCCAGCTGACTGGACAGGCCCAGCTCGGCGTACGCAGGTTCCTTGGCCCGCAGCAGCTCACGCGCAGGCAGGCCCATTTCATCGAGCAGTGCCCGCAGCTGCGTGGTTGATGGCGGGGTGTCCAGGTAATTGATCACCTCTACCTCCACGCCGGCATCCTGCAGCAGTGCCAGCGCACCACGTGAATTGGAGCAGCGGTTGTTGTGCCAGATGGTTGCCTTCATCGCCTTAGAACCACTCCAACAGAGAGACACCCACGCCGATATAGGTAGCGCGGTGGTTGTAGTCGATCATGCTTTCGCCGTAGCCATCGAACACCTGCACGTGACCGCGCAGCAGGTTGTTGATCGGGAAGCCGTAGTCCACCTGCAGCGAGCCGTGCGAGCGGTCGCCGCTGCGCAGCGAATGGCGGCCGGTCAGGGCCAGCTCATGGCCATTGCGGTTGTAGACCAGGGTGGCGTCGCCGCGGCCCATGTAGTCCTCGATATCGGGATTGTTGTCATCCCGGCGGCCTTCGGGGATGCGGTACCAGGGGCGCAGCATGATGGCCCAGTTCTCGCGGTCCAGGCCGATGTTGGCCACCACCCGGTTCCAGCTGCGCGACAGGGGATCGCTGCGGCCGTTGGACTGGTGGTTGAGGCTGATGCCGGTCATGCGCCCGTTCCAGCCAAGCAGCGAATAGCCGTTGCGGAAGGTCAGCATCACCTCGGGCTCGTAGTTGGTTTCGCGGAACGGTCGGGACAGTTCGCTGTTGTAAGCCTGCCAGCGCGAGCTCTGGGTATAGCCGACCCAGATGTCGCCGTTGTCGCCGAACAGGTTCTCGGTGACCTTGGTCTTGAAGCTGAGCTGGAACTTCAGCTCGGTGCTTTCCAGCTCTTCTGCCTGGGTGACCGTATTGTTGGGGTTGGGCGAGTGCGGCATCTCGTTGGGCTTGCTGCTCCAGAACGCAGGCAGCAGGTAGACCGGCTTGTAGGCACGCAGCTGGAACAGGCCCAGCTTGGAATCCTTGGCCAGCTCCCAGCGGCTGTCCAGCAGCGAGCCGCGGCCCGCGTTGGCGGCAGCAGCGGCCAGGTCATCGTGGGCGAACAGTTCGTTGCGGCGCGGATCTTCCGCATCAAGCTGCCTGGCGCTGGCCTTGGCTTCCTTGCGTGCCTGTTGCGCGGCAAGGGCGGCGGCATCGGCTTCGCGTGTGGCCACCGGGGTGTGGCCCAGCGCCTTGTCGTAGCAGGCCAGGCGGGCGGCGTCCGAGTCCAGGGCGAAGCAGGCCTGCGGCGAGGCCGGGTCGCTGATCGACTCCTGGGCGAGGGCAAGGCCGCTGGTGCCGCCAAGGGCGATAAGCAGAGCGTGGGAAAGCGTGCGGGTCAGCATGATGGGGTCCGGTCGCTGCGGGGGGGGCCGGGCCCAACCCATGGCAGGGGCCGTGGGCGGGCAACAATGGCGTTCAGGGGGATTGTCGGTGATTGGCGTGTCGAGAGGGAGTCATGGCCCTGGTCAGAAGAACCAGGCGGCAGCGAACACTCCCAGCATCGCCATGGCCAGGCCCAGCTTCAGCGCCACCCCCAGGATGATGCCCAGCCAGGTACCCAGGCCCACCTTGGTGGCCTGGCCCAGCTGCCGGCCGTGCAGGTACTCGCCCAGCAGGGCGCCGGCAAACGGTCCCACGAACAGACCGATGGGCATGAAGAACAGACCCACCACGGTGCCGATGGCCGAGCCAAGCAGGGCCAGTTTGCTGGCCCCCACCTTCTGTGCGCCGACCACCGTGGCGATCACGTCCACGATCACCGAGATGACGGTCAGCACCCCCAGCACCACCAGCGGCAGCCAGCCCACGCGCTCGAAGCCGTCGCCCCAGGCCGCTACCAGCAGGCCGACGAAGACCAGGGGGACCCCGGGCAGGGCAGGCAGGATGATGCCGGCAATGCCGACGATGACCAGCAGGGCAGCGACCAGATAGAAGATGAATGAATAGTCCATGTTGGCTCTGAAGGGGGTCCAATAGGGGTTGACTTTACCGTGCGTTGCAGTATTGCAATTTGATTTTGCCCGGGTTAAGTTGCAGCCGCTGAGCTTGGCAAGGTCACCGTGAATCGTGGCCTGATGGGTAGATCGCATGATTTGCTGCATCGTTGCACCTCGCTTCCTCCTTGCAACCAGCCGCCTTACGGGGCGTTCCATCAAACGAGAGAGAGCAACAGGGAGTTAGTCGAGATGTCCGATCGCGAAACCGGTACCGTCAAGTGGTTCAACGATGCCAAGGGCTTTGGCTTCATCAGCCGTGAAAATGGCGAGGACGTGTTTGTGCACTTCCGCGCCATCCAGACCCAGGGCTTCAAGAGCCTGAAGGAAGGCCAGAAGGTCACCTTCACCGTCGTCCAGGGCCAGAAGGGCCTGCAGGCCGACGCCGTGCAGCCGGTCTGACCCACCGGCCACCAGGCAAAAGAAAGGCCCGCGCAAGCGGGCCTTTCTGTTTACCCGAGGCGGCAGGGATCAGCGCAGCACCACGCGGCCGTTGACCACGCGCACATAGGTGTTCTCGCGGATGCCGCCCAGGTCCTTCTGGTTGACCACGATCACACGGCCATCGTCCATGCGCACCTGAATGTCATAGGAGTTGCCGGTGACGTTCTGCTGCACCTTGTTGCCAGCCAGGGCGCCGGCAGCGGCGCCGGCGACGGCGGCGATGTTCTGGTTGCCCTTGCTGCCACCGGTCTTGTCGGAGATCTCATGGCCGGCCACGGCACCGACGATGCCGCCCAGGATCGCGCCGGTTGCCGCCGGTGCGGTACGCCCCGACGCCACGGTGTCGATGCGGGTGACGATGCCGCAGTCGGTGCAGCGGTTCTGGTTGTAGCCGTTGTTGTAGCCGCCGTTGCCGTAGTTGTTGCCACCGTTGTAGCCGCCGCCGTAACCCGGCGAGGTGGCGCAACCGGCCAGTGCGAGGCTGGCAATGGCGCCTGCGGCGATCAGTTGAATCTTCATGGTGTGTCTCCTTGCCAGATCGGGATGAGGGGCACGCTGTGCCCGGCGAGACAGATCCTGTCGTTTCTCATGTGAATGGCGGGCCAACCAGCCGTGAAGCCGTTGTCGATTACTTGAAATCCTGGTGGCAGGCCTTGCAGTCGCTGCCCACCTTCTGGGCTATCGCAGCCAGGCTGGCGCAGTCCGCCGGTGGCTTGGCCAGGGCGTCGTTCAAGGTGGCACGGAAGCGGCTGGCGTGGGACTGGAAGCGTTCATCGTCACGCAGGCCGGGGAAGGCGACTTCAAGGTCATTGGCCAGTGCGCGCAGGGTCTGCAGGCGCGGCGCGGTGTCGCTGATGCTGCAGCGGTTCTGCTTCTGGCTGTCGCCCAGCAGCTGTGCCTGCTTGGCCATCACCGTCATCAGGCTGCCGGGGAAGTGGTCCTGGCGGGCCTGGATGGCGCGCATGGCCATCACGGTAGCGATCACGCCGATCACCAGGCCGGCGACAAGGACGAACAGGTAGCGCGATGCCTTGGACGGGGTGCGGGTGGTGGTGGGTGCGGGATCGGACATTGCGTTGGCTCCAGGCTACGTGGCAAAGGGTCGTGACGGGGCGCCATTATGCAGGGGCAGGCGCAGATGCGGTGTCATTGCCCAGGCAGGGCGGGCGAAGGCTCGCGGGCGGTCCCCGTCCGGCCGTAAAATGCGCCGATGAAACAGGAATTGCGTGAGCGCTTTGCCGGCATTGACCGGCTGTACGGGGCCGGGGCCATCGAGCATCTGACGGCCTGCCGCGTTGCCGTGGTAGGCATGGGCGGGGTTGGCTCGTGGGTGGTGGAGGCACTGGTGCGTTCGGCCGTGGGCCAGTTGACCCTGATCGATGCAGACGACATCTGTGTGTCCAACACCAACCGCCAGTTGCCGGCACTGGCCGGCCAGTACGGCCGCAACAAGGCGCTGGCGATGGCCGAGCGTTGCCGGTCGATCAATCCCGATGTCGAGGTGGAGGCCGTGGAGGCCTTCCTCACCGGCAGCAACATGCAGCAACTGCTGGACCGTGGCTTCGACCTGGTGATCGACGCCTGTGACAGTTTCCGGGTGAAAGTGGAAACCATTGCCTGGTGCCGCCGCCGCAAGTTGCCGCTGATCACCGTGGGGGCGGCGGGTGGCCGTACCGATCCCACCCTGGTGCGGGTCCGCGACGTGTCGCGCACCGAGCACGACGCCATGATGGCGCTGATTCGCAAGAAGCTGCGCGGCGAGTTCAATTTCCCCAAGAACCCGCAGCGCTATTTCGGCGTGCCGGCGGTGTATTCGCTGGAGAACGTGAAATACCCGCAGGCCGATGGCAGCGTCTGTGGCATCCGCCCCAACCTTGGCCCGGATGAGGCGCTGAAGCTCGATTGCGGTGGCGGCCTGGGCGCGGCAACCCACATCACCGGCGCGTTCGCGTTTGCGGCCGTGGGCAAGGCGCTGGAGATGTTGCTGAAGAAGCGCGCACCGGCAGGCGCGGCCTGAGGCGCGACGCGGGAAGGATTTCCGTCAGCGGCTCCCGCTTTCCACGCACAGGGAGCGGGCTGCCGGTGATGACGATCGGCTGATGCCGCGCCTAGCGGTTGAACAACCGGCGCGCGTTGGCCGTGGTCTGTGCCGCGATTTCCTCGGCCGGTTGCTGCCGCAGCTCGGCAACGGTGGCAAGGATGCGTGTCAGCCGGGCCGGCTCGTTGCGCTGGCCGCGGATGTCGGCGTCGGGTTGATCGGGGGCATCGGTTTCCAGCAGCAGATACTCCAGCGGCATCTGTGCCACCAGGCTACGCAGGCGGTTGGCACGGGTGTAGGTGAGTGGGCCGCCCAGGCCGATCATGAAACCGAGCTCCCACAACTGCCGGGCCTGCTCGGCGCTGCCGGAAAAACTGTGCACCACACCACGCAGGCCACCGACCCGGCGGATGCGCAGGATCACCTCGTCCACCGCCCGCCGCGCATGCACGATCAGTGGCAGATCGAAGGTACGCGCCAGCTGCAGCTGCCCTTGGAAGTAATGGCGCTGACTGTCCGGGTCCAGGCCCTCGACGAAGAAGTCCAGTCCACACTCGCCGATGGCGCAGGGCGATTCGCGCTGCAGCCAATCGCCCAGTTGCTGCAGGTGTTCAGGGCGGTGCTCGGCCAGGAACATCGGGTGCAGCCCGTAGGCGGCATGCAGCCCAGGGGCGAGGGTGCAGACGTCGCGCAGTTTGGGCCAGCTGGCTGCGGTGACGGCGGGCACCACCTGGCTGCTGACACCGGCGCTGCGTGCGCGCTCGATCACCGCCGCGCGATCGGGGTCGAATTCGCTGGCGTCCAGGTGGCAATGGCTGTCGAACAGCACCACGTTCAGCGTTTGCGCGGCAGGGCCGGCGGCTCCGTGCTGGGGTCGTTGCGGCGCTTCCAGTTGGCCAGCAGCAAGGTGCCCAGGCCGAACAGGATCTCATCCACGAACAGGATGGGGTCCGGCACCACGAAAGAGATCAGGAACAGCCCCGCCGTCACTTTGAACAGCGTGGGATAACGCAGCTTGCGGGCCCATTCCAGCACGGGGGTGGAGAGCAGGCTCATGGCAGATCCTGAAGGTTAAGGGGAGTCAACACTGCGGATATTGCGACGGCTGGATCGTTTTCGATAGGGTGGCGACGGAAATGGGGGCCTCTGTTCAGCTAAATCATGCTGGAATCGCCCCACGATACAACGCGGACAAGCCGCAGGAGCCAGTCATGAAGAGCACTACTACTACCGTTCTGGTTGCCGCCGGCGCATTGCTGGTGGGTGGCATTGCCACCGCCGCTTTCATGCAGGGCCGCAATAATGCAACCACCTTGCCGGCGGCCGAAGCGCCGCGGCCGGTGCTGGACAGCAGCCTGCCGGCCGATGACGCCAGCGTTGCCGACAGTGTCAACGCGGCAGGCGAGCCGCAGCTGCAGTACGCCGATGTGTTGAAGGTCAGCCCGGTAACCCAGAAGGAACGCGTCTACGGCACCGTGACCGGCAGTGAGCCGATCCGCGAAACCTCCACCACCAGCACCCCGCACGAAGTGTGCGAGGACGTGGTGGTGCAGGAGCGCCTGCCCGAGCGCGATGGCAATGTGGGCGGTACGGTGGCTGGCGCAGTCATTGGCGGCCTGCTGGGCAACCAGATCGGCGGCGGCAACGGCAAGAAGGCCGCCACCGCAGCCGGTGCCGTGGCAGGTGGCGTGATCGGCAACCAGGTCGACAAGCGTCATGTGGGTGGTCGCGTGGTCAACCGGACCGAGCGCCAATGCCATACCGAGCAGCGCACGGCCGAGTCCAGTCGCATCACCGGCTATACCGTGACCTACCGCAAGCCCGATGGCAGCACCGGCACGATGCGCATGGACAGTCGTCCGGGTGAGCGCGTGTCGCTGGGCAATGCCAACGAAACCGTTGGCTATGACGTCACCTACCGCTACGAAGGCGTCGAGAAGACCGTGCGCATGAACGACAAGCCGGCCAGTGATCGCCTGCCGGTCATCGACGGCCAGCTGGTCACGCAGACCGCCGCCATGGCCCCGGCGGGCAGCCGCCAGTAAGCCGGGCGTGGTTTGACGGTAAAAGGGGGCCGGCGCAAGCTGGCCCTCTTTCGTTATGGGCGTGGCGATTGGCGAGCGCCCCAGGTATTCATCGGCAACACGGGATCACCATGAGCATCTTTGACCTGCAACTTGAAACCGAGCGCTTGTTGCTGCGCCCGCCCGCTGCCGATGATTTTCCGGCCTTCGCCGCGTTCTGTGCCGACCCGGTGGCGATGCAGCACCTGGGCGGCGTGCAGGAAGCGTCGGTGGCGTGGCGCAGCCTGGCCGCGCTGGTGGGCAGCTGGCAGCTGCTTGGGTATTCGATGTTCTCGGTGATCGAGAAGGACAGCGGGCGCTGGGTTGGCCGGGTAGGGCCGTGGCAACCGCATGGCTGGCCAGGGACCGAAGTGGGCTGGAGCATCGCTCCCGCGTTCTGGGGGCGTGGTTATGCGCCGGAAGCTGCACGCGCCAGCATCGACTGGGCGTTCAACAGCCTGGGCTGGGACGAGGTCATTCACACCATCGAGCCGGCCAATACCAACTCGGTGGCGGTGGCGCGCAAGCTGGGTTCACACATCCTGCGGCAGGCGCGCTTGCCGGCACCGGCCAACGTGACGGTGGATGTCTGGGGGCAGTCGCGGCAGGCTTGGGTGGCGCGGCGCTGAGCGACGGCTTTTGCTGCGGTTGCAGCTTTACCTGACTGCCTGCAATCCGGTCAGATACACCTCGACGTCTGCCAGCGTGCAGCGGGGAGAGCAGGACCAGTGAGTCGTACGCAAGCTGCTTTGACGGTGTATGGCATGTCCAGCTCGGGCAACTGCCACAAGGTGAGGTTGTTGCTGCAGCAGTTGGGCGCACGCTACCAGTGGCACGAGGTTGACAGCGCCGATGGCCAGACCCGTACCGCCGAGTTCCTGGCACTCAATCCCAACGGCAAGGTGCCGATCGTGCAACGCGGTGACGGCCGCGTGCTTGCCGAGTCCAATGCCATCCTGTTCTGGTTGGCCGAAGGCACGCCGTTCCTGCCCGCTGATGGCTGGCAGCGCGCGCAGGCGTTGTCATGGATGTTCTTCGAACAGTACAGCCACGAGCCTTATGTAGCCGTCGCCCGTTTCATCAGTGGCTGGACGCCTGAAGGCTCCCCCCGCCGTGCCGAGCTGCCGCGCCTGCGTGAACGCGCGCAGGATGCGCTGGCAGTGATGGAGCAGCACCTGCAGGCCAATGGCTGGTTCACCGGTCCCGACTATGGCGTGGCCGATATCGCCTTGTTCGCCTATACCGCGGTCGCCGGGGATGGCGGTATCCGCCTGTCGCTGTACCCGGCGGTCGAACGCTGGCTGCAGGCCGTGCGCGCGCAGCCGGGTTTCGTGGCCATGCCGGCGCCCGATGCGCACGTGCAGGCCCGCTTCAGCGCATCGTTGTAAGTGGCACCGTTGTAGGACACCTCGTTCCCTAACCCTGTTGTTGCCGTGGAGCCTGTCTGCATGTTCGCCCGTGTACCAAATCCCATTCCGGCCCGTATGAAGGGCCTGAACCGCGCCGAGATCTGCGATACCAACTTCCTCGAATTCGTCAACGCACTGGGGCAGGGGCCGGCAAGCGGCCCACAGGACGGCGCCCCGGTGCTGCCGGGCAGCACGCTGGATGCGCAGGGCTTCCGCGAGTTGTTCGAATCGCAGTTGATCAGTCGCCACCTGGACTTGATGGCGCGGGTGCTGCGTGTGCAGAACAAGGTTTTCTACACCATCGGCTCGTCCGGCCACGAAGGCAATGCGATGGTCGCGCGGGCCACGCGGCACACTGATCCGGCGTTCCTGCACTACCGCTCCGGCGGCTTCATGGCCGAGCGTTTCCGCAAGCTGCCGGGCATGGACCCGGTGATGGACTCGGCGCTGTCCTTTGCCGCCAGCAAGGATGACCCGGCCAGCGGCGGCCGCCACAAGGTCTGGGGCAGCAAGCCGTTATGGGTACTGCCGCAGACCTCGACCATCGCTTCGCACCTGCCCAAGGCGCTGGGCACGGCGATGGCCATCGAGGCTGGCAAGCGGCTGGGCCATGGCCTGCCGATTCCCGATGACAGCATTGCCATCTGCTCCTTCGGTGACGCCTCGGCCAACCATGCCACCGCGCAGACCGCATTCAACGCCGCGGCGTGGAGCAGTTTCCAGAAGTTGCCGGCGCCGGTACTGTTTGTCTGCGAGGACAACGGTATCGGCATCTCGGTCAAAACCCCGGAGGGCTGGATCGGCGAGAGCTTCCGCCATCGTCCGGGGCTGGATTACTTCCAGGCCGATGGCCTGGACCTGGCCAACGGCTATGCCGATGTGCAGCGCGCGGTGGCGCATTGCCGGCGCACCCGCCGCCCGACCTTCCTGCACCTGCGCACCACCCGCCTGATGGGCCACGCCGGTACCGATTTCGAGATTGAATGGCGCGCGCTGGAAGAACTGTGTGCGGTCGAGGCCGGTGACCCGTTGCTGCGCTCGGCGCAGATCGCGGTGACGTCCGGCCTGATGGACAAGGCCGAGGTGCTGGCGTTGTACGAGCACACCCGCAAGCGCTGTTTTGCGGCCGCCGAGGATGCCGACCAACGGCCGCGCCTGACCGCGCTGGCTGATGTGGTCGCGCCGTTGGCACCCTACACGCCGGACAAGGTACAGGCCGAGGCCCAACGTGACGACTATGGGGATCGTCGCCTGCAGGTGTTCGGCGCCGCGTCCAGCCTGCCGGAAAACCAGCCACCCAAGCACCTGGCCATCCAGATCAACCAGGCCCTGCACGACCTGTTCGCCAAATACCCCGAGACCCTGCTGTTCGGTGAGGATGTGGCCCAGAAGGGCGGCGTGTACACGGTGACCAAAGGCCTGCAGAAGGCATTCGGGCCGCGCCGGGTGTTCAACACGCTGCTGGACGAAACCATGATCCTGGGCATGGCCCAGGGCTTTGCCAACATGGGCATGTTGCCGGTCCCGGAGATCCAGTACCTGGCCTATCTGCACAACGCCGCCGACCAGGTGCGCGGCGAGGCCTGCTCGCTGCAGTTCTTCTCCAATGACCAGTACCGCAACCCGATGCTGATCCGCATCGCCGGCCTGGGCTACCAGAAGGGCTTTGGCGGGCACTTCCACAATGACAACTCGATCACCGCCATCCGCGATATTCCCGGGCTGGTGGTGGGCTGCCCGACCCGCGGTGACGATGCCGCCGGCATGCTGCGCACCCTGGCGGCGCTGGCGCGGGTGGATGGGCGCGTGTGCGTGTTCCTGGAGCCGATCGCGCTGTACATGACCAAGGACCTGTACGAGCCGGGCGATGGCCAGTGGTTGTTCCCGTACCCGGCGCCGGGGCAGGCGGTGGCGCTGGGCGAGGGCAGGGTCTACGGCGAGGGTCATCGCGACCTGGTGATCGTCACCTATGGCAATGGCGTACCTATGGCGCTGCGTGCGGCGCGGACCATCGGGCAGGCGCATGGCTGGAAGGTGAAGGTGGTGGACCTGCGCTGGCTGGTGCCGTTGAACGCGGCGTACATTGCCGAGCAGACGCGCGGAGCCAAGCGGGTAATCGTGCTGGACGAAGGCCGGCACAGCGCCGGGGTGGGCGAAGGCGTTGTCACCGCGCTGGTTGAGGCCGGGCTGGGCGACGTGCCGATGCGGCGCGTCACCGGTGCCGACACCTATACGCCGCTGGCCGGTGCCGCGCTGCTGGTGCTGCCCGGCGACGCCGACGTGGTGGCCGCGGCGGCGCAGTTGGCCTGAGCGCATCCGTCGGGGGAGCGGGGCAAGCCGCGAAGCCGGCAGCCCACGCTCCGCAACCCTCCCTTTCGCTGCGTGAAAGGGAGAGGAAATTGCGGTTCCTGTTGCTGCGCAGAAAAGAGAGGGCAACAGCCGCTTCTTCACCCCCAGCAACGCCCGTGCTGTCTAGCCTGTGTCCATCCCAAGGAGCGAGGTCCTCATGAGCCAGTACAAGATCGCGGTGTTCGTTGGCAGCCTGCGCAAGGAGTCGATCAACCGGCAGTTGGCCAAGGCACTGGAAAAGCTTGCCGGTGACCGCGCCAGCTTCGAGTACATCCAGATCGGCGACATTCCGCTGTACAACCAGGACCATGATGGCCAGTTTCCGGCCCAGGGCACGCGCATGAAGAACCAGGTGCGGGCGGCCGATGCGGTGCTGTTTGTCACCCCGGAATACAACCGCTCCATCCCCGGCGTGCTCAAGAACGCCATTGACACCGCCTCGCGCCCGTATGGCGACAATGCCTTCGACGGCAAGCCGGCGGCGGTGATCGGCGCGTCCATCGGTGCCATCGGCAGCGCCCTGGCCCAGCAGCACCTGCGCAACGTGCTGGTGTTCGTCAACCTGGCGGTGATGGCGCAGCCGGAGGCCTTCCTGCAATTCAAGGAGGGCTTGATCGACGCTGACGGCAACATCAGCAACGAGGGCACGGCCAAGTTCCTGCAGGGCTTCGTGGATCACTTCCTGGCCTGGGTGGCTGCCCACCACAAGGGCTGAACCACGCCGGCGGCAGGCCGCCGCCAGCTTTGCGATAATCCGCACCCGGCTACCGCAATGGAGCCGGGTGCGTTTGTGTACGGCCGTGCAACGTCCAGCCCCACCAGGCTTGGGTTCTGTACAGCTTATCCACAGACTTGTACGTATCCCGGTGGGCAATGCCCACCTACCATGGCCGCACGGCCTTATTGCAGGAATAACGCTTTTCATGTCTGCCCGTACTGGTTTCCGCTCCGACCGCAACCGCAACGACCGTTCTGATCGTAGCGAGCAGCGCATTGATGCCTTGCGCGTCCCCCCGCATTCGGTGGAAGCCGAACAGGCGGTGCTGGGTGGCCTGATGCTGGCACCGGAGGCGTATGACCGGGTCAACGAGGCATTGACCGAAAAAGACTTCTATCGCCGCGACCACCAGTTGATCTATCGCGCGATCCGCGAGCTGTCCGAGCGCGACCGCCCGTTCGATGCGGTGACCCTGGGTGAGTGGTTCGAGTCGCAGGGCAAGCTGGACCAGGTGGGCGATGGCGCCTATCTGATCGAACTGGCCAGCACTACGCCGTCAGCGGCAAACATCAGCGCGTATGCCGAGATCGTGCGTGACAAGGCGGTGTTGCGGCAGCTGATCCAGGTGGGCACGGATATCGTCAACGACGGCTTCCAGCCCGAGGGGCGCGACAGCTCCGAGCTGCTGTCCGCGGCGGAAAAGCAGGTGTTCGCCATTGCCGAGCAGGGCGCGCGTGGGCGTACCGACTTCGTCGCCATGCCCGGCGCGTTGAAGGATGCCTTCGAGGAGCTGCGCAACCGCTTCGAGAACGGCGGCAACATCACCGGCCTGCCCACTGGTTACAACGATTTCGATGCGATGACGGCCGGCCTGCAGCCCACCGACCTGATCATCCTGGCCGCGCGTCCGGCCATGGGCAAGACCACCTTCGCCTTGAACATCGCCGAATATGCGGCGATCAAGTCGAAGAAGGGCGTGGCGGTGTTCTCGATGGAAATGTCCGCATCGCAGCTGGCGATGCGTCTGATCTCCTCCAACGGCCGCATCAATGCCCAACGCCTGCGTACCGGCCAGCTGGAAGATGAGGACTGGAGCCGCGTCACCGGCGCCATCCGCATGCTGAAGGAAACCAAGATCTTCATCGACGACACGCCGGGCGTGTCGCCGGAAGTGCTGCGTTCCAAGTGCCGCCGCCTCAAGCGCGAGCATGACCTGGGCCTGATCGTCATCGACTACCTGCAGCTGATGAGCGTGCCGGGCAACAGCGAGAACCGCGCCACCGAAATCTCCGAGATCTCGCGTTCGCTCAAGGGCCTGGCCAAGGAGCTCAACGTGCCGGTGATCGCGCTGTCACAGCTCAACCGCTCGTTGGAAACCCGTACCGACAAGCGCCCGGTGATGGCCGACCTGCGCGAATCCGGCGCTATCGAGCAGGATGCGGACATGATCGTCTTCATCTACCGCGACGATTACTACAACAAGGAAAATTCGCCGGACAAGGGCCTGGCCGAGATCATCATCGGCAAGCACCGTGGTGGCCCTACCGGTTCGTGCAAGCTGAAGTTCTTCGGCGAGTACACGCGGTTTGACAACCTCAGCCACGATTCGGTGGGTTCGTTCGAATAAGCGGAGCTGCGCATGTCCACCGCCATCGTCTGGTTCCGGCGTGACCTGAGGTTGCGCGACAATCCGGCCCTGCAGGCGGCCATCGAGGCAGGGCACCAGATCGTGCCGCTGTATATCCATGCGCCGGCGGAAGAGGGCGCATGGGCCCCAGGTGCGGCATCCAATGCCTGGTTGCAGCGTTCGCTGCAGGGCCTGGATACCCAATTGCGTGACCTCGGCTCGGCGCTGGTGCTGCGCGCCGGTGACAGCATGGCCCAGCTGCAGGCGGTGATCGCCGAAAGCGGTGCCGAGGCGGTGTACTGGAACCGCAAGTACGAGCCGGCCACCCAGCCGCGTGATGCGGCGATCAAGCGTGGCCTGCGCGAACAGGGCCTGCTGGCCGAAAGCCATAACGGTTATCTGCTGTTCGAGCCCTGGGAGCTGGCCACCCAGCAGGGTGGGCCGTACAAGGTATTTACGCCGTTCTGGCGCAACGCGCTGACCCGCTGGCGCCTGCCTGCGTTGTGGGATGTCCCGTCTGCGCTGCCTTCGCCCACGGTCGCCAGTCTGCCGCTGGAGGCCTTGCAGCTGCAGCCGGCGCTGGATTGGGACAGTGGCTTCTGGGCGCACTGGCAGCCCGGCGAGGCCGGCGCACTGGAAGCGCTGGAGGTGTTCTGCGACGGCGCGCTCAACGGCTACCGCGAGCAGCGTGACCTGCCGGACCGCACCGGCACCTCGCTGTTGTCGCCGCACCTGCATTTCGGCGAGATCGCGCCCTGGCGCATTGCCCATGTGCTGGAAGGCCTGCGCAGTGCCGGGCGCGATGCCGACATCGATGGCTACCTGCGCCAGCTGGGCTGGCGCGAGTTCTCCTGGCATCTGCTGCATCACTTCCCGCAGACCAGCGACCACAACCTCAACCCGCGCTTCGGGCACTTTGCTTGGGCCCAGCCGCAGGCGGCGCTGTTGCAGGCCTGGCAGCAGGGGCGCACCGGCATCCCCATCATCGACGCCGGCATGCGCGAGTTGTGGGCCACCGGCTACATGCATAACCGCGTGCGGATGCTGGTGGGCAGCTTCCTGTGCAAGCACCTGCGCATGCATTGGCTGCACGGCGCGCGCTGGTTCTGGGACACGCTGGTGGACGCAGACCTGGCCAACAACAGCATGGGCTGGCAATGGATCGCCGGCACCGGCGCCGATGCTGCACCGTATTTCCGCGTGTTCAATCCGGTAACCCAGGCGCAGAAGTTCGACCCGCAGGCACGCTATATCAGCCGTTGGGTGCCAGAGTTGGCGGCGCTGCCGCTGAAGGCGCGGTTCGCGCCCTGGCAATGGCCGCAGCTGTTGGCCGCGCACGCGCCGGGTTATCCGTCGCAGCCGCTGGTGGATCTGGGCGAAGGTCGCGAAGCGGCGCTGGCGGCCTATCACCGTTGCCGTTGACGCCCACTTTAACGGCGCGGACAGCTAGATGAACGAATCCCCCTGAATAGGGAGTTTCATCATGCTTACATTGCGCTTGGGTGTTTATCCTTGCCCGGCAAATCCACGCAGGCCAGCCCGGCCGATCAAGGAGACTCAGATGACCACGCTCACCGTTGTGCGCAACCTTTCCATTGGCTTGGTGGCAGCGGCCGTTCTCTCGGCCTGTGCCACGGGCGGTTCGTATGTGCAGCAGGACCAGTACGGCAACCAGACCCAGCAGCAG
Source organism: Stenotrophomonas sp. UBA7606 (assembly GCF_002477705.1). NCBI lineage: Bacteria > Pseudomonadati > Pseudomonadota > Gammaproteobacteria > Lysobacterales > Lysobacteraceae > Stenotrophomonas > Stenotrophomonas sp. UBA7606. Next base: position 37,897 of record NZ_DLJW01000010.1, read on the forward strand.
AACCGCACCGGCAAGGGCGCCCTGATCGGTACCGCCATTGGTGTGGCCGCCGGCCTGTTGAGCGGCGACAGCGCCACCGAGCGCCGTCAGCGCGCCATGGTGGGCGCCGGTATCGGTGCCCTGGGCGGTGCCGCAGTAGGCAACTACCAGGACCGCCAGGAGCGCGCACTGCGTGAACGCACCGCCAACACCGGCATCGACGTGCAGCGCCAGGGTGACAACATCACCTTGAACCTGCCCGACGGTATTACCTTTGATTTCAACAAGACCACGCTCAAGCCGCAGTTCTACAGTGCCCTCAATGGCGTGGCCAGCACGCTGAGCGAGTACAACCAGACCATGATCGAAGTGGTTGGTCACACCGACAGCATCGGCACCGACGCGGTCAACAACCGCATCTCCAAGGAGCGTGCCGACGCCGTGGCCGCTTACCTGAGCGCCCAGGGCGTGCAGCGTGAGCGCATTGAAACCCTGGGTGCAGGCAAGGCCTACCCGATCGCTGACAACAGCACCGACGCTGGCCGTGCCCAGAACCGCCGCGTCGAGATCCGCGTGATCCCGCTGCGTTCGTGATCGTAGCTGTCATCTGCTGATGTACAGGAAAGGCCGCGCAAGCGGCCTTTCTTTTTGCTGTTGCAGCCGCCTCTCCCGCTGGTGGGAGAGGATGCCCGCAGGGCAGGTGAGGGTGCTCTTCGCGATCAAGCGGGGAGCCCCACTGATCCGGCGTTCTGCTGTTGCAGTCGCCTCTCCCGCTGGTGGGAGAGGATGCCCGCAGGGCAGGTGAGGGTGCTCTTCGGTATCAAGCGAAAAGCGCCCGTGATCCGGTTTTTTGCTGTTGCAGTCGCTTCTCCCGTTGGCGGGAGAGGATGCCCGAAGGGCAGGTGAGGGCGCTCTTCGCGATCAAGCGGGGAGCCCCACTGATCCGGCGTTCTGCTGTTGCAGTCGCCTCTCCCGCTGGCGGGAGAGGATGCCCGCAGGGCAGGTGAGGGGGCTCTTCGCGATCAAGCGGAAAAGCCCCCTCATCCGGTGCTGCGCACCACCTTCTCCCGCAGGCGGGAGAAGGGAATAGCCATAGCTATAGCCAATGCCAAAGCCAATGCCAAAGCCAATGCCAAAGCCAATGCCAAAGCCAAAGCTAAAGCCAAAGCCATAGCCAAAGCCAAAGCCAAAGCCACAAAGCCAAAGCCAAAGAAGCGCTGCAGCCACAGCCAGCGCTACTCGGCCACTACCTCGCTGTTTCTGCCCTGGCCCTTGGCGGCATACAAGGCTGCATCGGCGCGGGCAAACCAGTCCTGCCAGCGCTCCTCGCCAGCGTACATGGCCGCACCGAGGGAAATGGTGATGCGCCCCCCTGGGCCTCGCAGGGCCTGGTAAACCGCTTTGCGCAGACGTTCGGTGAAGCAGGCCAGGGCTTCGCGACTGCCGACATCGGCCAGTACCACGAACTCCTCGCCGCCAAAGCGGAATACCTGGTCGTTCTCGCGCAGTTCAAAGCGCAGGATGGCGGCCAGATCGGACAGCGCGGTATCTCCGGCAGCATGTCCATAGCGGTCGTTGACATCCTTGAAGTGGTCGATGTCCAGTACCACCAGCCCCTGCCGGAAACGGGCCTCGCGTAGACCGTTGGTCTGTTGCTGCAAAGCCTTTTCCAGTGCGCGCCGGTTGGGCAGGCCGGTCAATGCGTCCAGGGTGGCCAGTTGTTCCAGGCGGGTGCGGTCGCCCTGCAGGCGGCGCGAAAAGTGGTAGCCAAAGCCGAACACCAGGGTGATCACCACCAGCGCCTGCAAGCGCGCTGGCCCCAGCAGCAGCGACGGCATCAGCAGCAGGCCGGCGGCCAGCAGCAGATTGAGCGGGGTGGCAATGCCGTTGCGCACGATGAAGAAATTGGACATCAAGGCCAGGTAGGTCCATGGCAGCGCATCGCGGCCGAACAACCAGGCGGCCAACAGGCAGCCACCGATGTTGGCCAGGCACAGCAGCACGCCACCGGTCTGCAGATGCGGGCGGTGGCGATGGATCAGCACGGTGGCCAACAATGCCAGCACGGTAAGTGCCGCACTGAGCGCAGCGGCGGCAAGGCGGTCGTCCAGCAGCAGCCAGACGGTGAAGAACAGCAACGCCAGCATCGCCACCGGGGCGATCGTGCGCAGCGGCACGCTGCGCAGTTCCTGCGGCAGGGAAGGGAGGGGAGGGCGTTTGCCGGCGCGCGTCATAGCGCGGGCAAGATAGCAGTGCGCCGGTGTGGCCGGTGTGTAGCTGAATACAGGTGCTTAGCGTCTGGCGGGCTTTGTGTAGATGGAGTACAAATGTACTCGATGAGAGCCCTCAGCCCCCGCCGTGCCGCCATCCTTTCCTTCATCCGTGACCGGGTTGCCGGGCACGGGCAGCCGCCGTCGTTGGCCGAGATCGCCTCGGCCTGTGGGCTGGCCTCGCGCGGGGCGGCGCGCAAGCATGTGCTGGCGCTGACCGAGGCCGGCCTGATCGAGGTCGCGCCGGGACAGGCCCGGGGCATCCGCCCGGTGGGCATGGCCGCGGCGGCCGAACTGCTGCAGGTGCCGATCCTGGGCCGGGTTGCGGCGGGCAGCCCGATCGGGGCCGATGCCGGCTTGCAGGACATCCTTGCGCTGGATGAGCGCCTGTTCGCGGTTGCGCCGGATTACCTGCTGCGGGTGCAGGGAGACTCGATGATCGAGGACGGCATCCTGGACGGTGACCTGGTAGGCGTCCGCCGCCGCAGTGATGCCCGCGACGGACAGACCGTGGTGGCGCGGCTGGACGGGGAACTGACCATCAAGCGGCTGTCACTGGCGGGCGGGCAGCTGCGGCTGTTGCCGCGCAACCCGGCCTATGCCCCGATCGTGGTGCAGGCCGACCAGGAGTTCGCGGTCGAAGGCGTGTTCTGCGGCCTGGTGCGGCGCGGCTGATGGGGGCGGTTGTTGCCATCGACAGCCTGCTGCACGAGCGCCGGATCTGGCGCGGGCAGCCTGCACCCCTGCCACCCAGCCGGCAGTCGACCGGCCATGCCCTGCTGGATGAGGTCCTGCCGACCGGTGGCTGGCCGGAATCGGCATTGAGCGAAATCCTGTTGCCGGCCGATGGCGTGGGCGAGCTGCGGCTGTTGTGGCCATCGCTGGCGCGGCTGACCCAGGCCGGTGAGCGGGTGGTATTGGTTGCGCCGCCGCATCTGCCTTATGCGCCGGCCTGGCAGGCAGCGGGTGTGGACCTGCGCCAGATCCAGGTGGTGGAGGCGCCGGAGTTGCGCGACGCCTTGTGGGCCAGTGAACAGTGCCTGCGTTCGGGCAGTTGCGGGGCGGTGCTGTGCTGGCCGCAGCTGGCCGAGGACAAGGCCTTGCGACGGCTGCAGGTTGCGGCCGAGTCCGGGCAGACCCTGGGCTTTGCCTGCCGGCCTCTGCAAGCGGTGCGCAACCCCTCGCCAGCGGCACTGCGTATCGCCATCGATGCACAGCCGGCGCAGCTGCGGGTATTGAAATGCCGGGGCGGCATGCCGCCTTCGCGCCCCTTGCCGTTTGCACGGGCGCAGTGAACGGCCATGCGCTGGGCCTGCATCCTGCTGCCACATATGGCCATGGACGGCGTGCTGCGCGGTTGCGCGGAGCCGACAGCGCCACGTGTGCTGATCAGCGGGCCCAGCCAGCGGCGGGTGCTGCATGCGGTCAATCCCGCCGCCGCCGCGCTGGGGCTGAAGGCGGGGCAATCGTTGGTCACCGCACAGGCGTTGGCGACGGGATTTGAAACGCATCCCTTCGAGGCCGATGCGCAAGCGCACTGGCATCAGTTGCTGGCGGCCTGGGCCTATCGCTTCAGTTCACAGGTCAGCCTGCAGTACGCGCAGGCGCTGATCATCGAGATCGAACACAGCCTGGCCCTGTTCGGGCCGTGGCCACGTTTCGAGGCCCGGCTGCGGCAGGAGCTGCAGTCGTTGGGTTTCCGCCACCGTATCGCGCTGGCCCCCAATCCGGTGGCGGCGCGGGCCCTGGCCAATGCCCGTGATGGGTGGACCGTGGACGAGGCCGGGCTGGCAGCGGCATTGGCACAACTGCCGGTGGCCCGTGCCGGTTTTGGGGCAGCTACGGCGGCGTTCGCGGGCATGGGTATCCGCACCGTCAAGCAATTGCAGGCCTTGCCCCGCGACAGCATCAACCGGCGCTTTGCACCTGCCGTGCTGCAGCAGCTGGATGCACTGTTGGGCGTACGCCCGTTCGTGCTGCAGCCCTACCAACCGCCGGATGTGTTCGAGTTGCGCATCGAACTGGGCTATGAGGTGGAAACCTCGCAGGCGCTGCTGTTCCCGCTGCGCCGGCTTACCTCCGATCTTGCCGCCTTCCTGGCCGGGCGCGACGGCAGCGTGCAGCGTTTTGCCTTGCTGCTGGAACACGAGGACCACCCGCAGACCAATATCGAGATCGGCCTGCTGGCCGCCGAGCGCGATGCGGCGCTGCTGTTCGAGATTGCCCGCAGCCGCCTTGAGCAGGCGAAGATCCCCGCGCCGGTACGGCAGTTCGGCCTGCGTGCGGACCAGTTGCCGGCCTTCGTGCCCGAATACCGCGAGCTGTTTGACACCCGCCCGCAGCAGAACGTGCCCTGGGAGCAGTTGCGTGAACGCCTGCGCGCACGTCTGGGCGAGCAGGCGGTGCAGGGGCTGCGCAGCCATGCCGATCATCGTCCCGAGTATGCCTGGCGCCCTGAAACCAGCGGTGGCGGCGGGGCCGAGCTGGCCAATGCCGCGCGCCCGGGCTGGTTGTTGCGGCGTCCGCAGCCCTGGCCCGGCGCAAGCCCGGCGTTGTTGTCCGGTCCGGAGCGGATCGAAAGTGGCTGGTGGGACGGCGACGATGTGCGCCGCGACTATTACCGCGTGGCCAGCCGTTTTGGCCAGCACGGCTGGGCCTGGCGCGAGGTGGGTGGCGATGGCAGCTTCATGCTGCAGGGCTGGTTCGCATGAGCTATGCCGAACTGCATTGCCTGTCGGCCTTCAGCTTCCAGCGCGGTGCCTCCACTGCCGACGAATTGTTCGCCCGTGCCCAGCATCACGGCTACAAGGCGCTGGCGATCACCGACGAGTGCTCGCTGGCCGGCATCGTGCGTGCCTTGAGGGCGTCGGAGGCATGTGGCCTGCCGCTGATCGTGGGCAGCGAGATGCAGCTGGCCGATGGCCCGCGGCTGGTGCTGCTGGTGGAAGACGCGGCCGGTTACCAGAGCCTGTGCTGGCTGATCACGCGGGCACGCCGGCGCGCCGAGAAAGGCGAGTACCAGTTACTGGCTGAAGACCTGGAGAAGGTCGACCGCAGCGGCCTGCTGGCCTTGTGGCTGCCGCCGCCGCAACCGGAAATGGCACAGGGCCAACGCGTGCGCGGATGGTTTCCAGACCGCTGCTGGATAGCCGTGGAACTGCACCATGGCGCCGATGACGCTGGGCGCCTGCAGCAGTTGCGCGCGCTTGGCGATAGCCTGCAGTTGCCGCTGGTGGCGGCCGGTGATGTACATATGCATGCCCGCGGGCGACGGGCGCTGCAGGACGTGATGACGGCCATCCGTCACCGTGTAACGGTGGCCGAGGCCGGACACCTGCTGTTTGCCAATGGCGAGCGCCACCTGCGCCCGCTGGCGGCGCTGCAGGCGATCTATCCGCCCGACCTGCTGCAGGAAACCCTGCAGGTGGCAGCACGCTGCAGTGGCTTCAACCTGAAACAGGCGGTGAACTACCAGTACCCCAGCGAGCTGGTGCCGGACGGGCATACACCGCAGAGCTGGCTGGCCGAGCTGGTCGTGCAGGGCGCGCGCCGCCGCTGGCCCGAAGGCACGCGGGCGCAGGCACAGGCGCTGATCGACAAGGAGCTGGTGCTGATTGCAAAGAAGCAATACGCCTCTTATTTCCTCACTGTGCATGACCTGGTCAGGCATGCGCGCGAGTTGGGCATTCTCTGCCAGGGGCGCGGTTCGGCGGCCAACTCGGTGGTGTGCTTCGTGCTGGGCATCACCGAGCTGGACCCTTCGCACAGCCACCTGTTGTTCGAGCGCTTCATTTCCGAGGACCGCGACGAGCCACCGGACATCGACGTGGACTTCGAACATGAGCGACGCGAGGAGGTCATCCAGTACGTGTTCTCGCGCTATGGCCGCGAGCGTGCGGCGCTGGCGGCGGTGGCCACCCAGTACGGTGGGCGCGGCGCGATCCGCGATGTGGCGCGGGTACTGGGCATGCCGGGCGATGCCATAACCCAGCTGACCAGTTGCATTGGCCAGTGGTCGGACAGCGTTCCCGACGACGAGCGGCTGCGTGAGCACGGGTTCGACCCGGACAGCCCCTTGCTGCGCAGGATCCTGGTGTTGGCCGGGGAGCTGATCGATTTCCCGCATTACCTGTCCCAGCACCCCGGCGGCTTTGTCATCTCCGAGCGTGCATTGCACAGCATGGTGCCGGTGGAAAACGCGGCGATGGACGCCCGCACCGTGATCCAGTGGGACAAGGATGACCTGGAATACCTGGGCCTGATGAAGGTCGATGTGCTGGCGCTGGGCATGCTCACCGCGGTACGTCGCTGCTTCGACCTGATCCAGCGGCATCGTGGCCTGCACTACACGCTGGCCACCATTCCGCAGGAGGACAAGGACACCTACGCCATGATCAGTCGCGCCGACACGGTGGGCGTGTTCCAGATCGAATCGCGCGCACAGATGGCCATGCTGCCCAGGCTGCAACCGCGCACGTTCTACGATCTGGTGATCGAGGTCGCCATCGTCCGCCCCGGCCCCATCCAGGGTGACATGGTGCATCCCTACCTGCGCCGGCGCAGGAAGGAAGAACCCATCAGCTATCCATCGGCAGCGCTGGAAGCGGTACTGGAGCGCACGCTGGGCGTGCCGCTGTTCCAGGAGCAGGTGATGCAGATCGCCATGGTGGCCGCCGATTACAGCGCCAGCGAGGCCGATGCACTGCGCCGCTCGATGGCCGCATGGAAGCGCCACGGCGGCCTGGAACACCACCGCGAGCGATTGACCGCGGGCATGTTGAAGAACGGCTATGACCAGGGTTTTGCCGACCGCATCTTCGAGCAGATCAAGGGTTTCGGCAGCTATGGATTTCCCGAAAGCCACGCCGCCAGCTTCGCGCTGATCGCCTATGCCAGCAGCTGGTTGAAGTGCCATCACCCGGCGGCATTCGCCTGCGCCCTGCTCAACAGCCAGCCGATGGGCTTTTACAGCCCTGACCAGTTGTTGCAGGACGTGCGCCGGCATGGGGTGGCGACGCGGCCATTGGATGTGCGCTACAGCGGCTGGGAGTGCTCGCTGGAACCGGAGCAGGATGGACGCCTGGCCATCCGCCTTGGCTTCTGCCTGGTACGGGGGTTCAGTGCCGAAGACGCGCAGCGCATCGAGCAGGCGAGGGCGCGCACGGCCTTTGCCGATATCGCCGACCTGTGCCGCCGCGCGGGGCTGGATACACGCGCCCGCGCCTTGTTGGCCGACTCGGGCGCATTGCGTGGCATGGCCGGGCATCGTCATCGTGCGCGCTGGGCCATTGCCGGGGTCGAGGACGCGCGCCCCTTGTTCGATGACCAGCCAGCGATAGCCGAGTGCAGCGTGGCCCTGCCCATGCCCAGTGCGGGCGAGGACCTGGCCGCGGATTACGCGCTGCTGGGTACCACCTTGTCCCGCCATCCGCTTGCCCGTTTGCGCCCGCAGCTCAAGGCACGCCATTGCCGCAGCTCGCGTGACCTGGAACAGATGTCCAGCCATGGCAATGTGCTGGTGGCGGGCCTGGTGCGCGGGCGGCAGCGGCCACAGACCGCCAGTGGGGTCACCTTCATCACCCTGGAGGACGAGTTTGGCCAGATCAATGTGGTGGTCTGGCGGCAGCTGGCCGAGCGCCAGCGGCAGGTATTCCTGGAATCACGTCTGATGCAGGTGCGGGGCAGGCTGGAAGCCGAAAACGGCGTGCGCCACCTCATCGCCAAACGCATGGACGACCTGACCGCACTGCTGGGCAGCCTGAATGTCCGCAGCCGGGATTTTCATTGAGAGTGGCGGGGTGCGAGGATTGCTGCTTTGGCTTTGGCTCTTCTTGGGTCTTGCGCCCGGCGCTGGCCCCACGCTCGTCCTGCCCGCGCAGGCGGGAATCGCTCGGACTTTGCCTCTGCCTTTGGCCCAGGTAAAAGACTGGCGGCAACCGTCTCAATACTGGATATGGCTGTACTGCCGTGTGCTCTTCTCACGGATGTTCTCGCACTGCGCGGCGGCACTCACCGCACTGCTGGCACGGTAGATCAAGCCCTCCATGCGGCATACCGCCTGGTACTCGTCGTGGCGGTTCAACAGCAGCTGCTCAAGCTTGGCCCCGGTGATATGCAGCGCCAGCAGTTTCTCCTTGCGCTCCTCCTCGCGCAGGGAGAACGAGCAGAGGATCAGTTCCTGTGCCAGATCGTTGAAGCAAGTCCATAGGGACTCTTCGTTCATAAAGCCCCCAAGCAAGATGGTTGCCTTTCAGAAGTTGGAGATAGTCCTATCAGGTTCGTTCCTACTCAATGCGGGTTCTTCCTGGCGTTATGTAGGTATTTCCCTACTGCTGGGCTTGGGGGAGTTGCGCCGCCAGCGGCTTGGCGCACGGCTCGCACTTTGCTTTGTAGTTGGCATGTGAGCTGGAAGAGGGCGTTCTGGACCAATCGATAACAGCTCGGCCGCCAACCTCCACGACAGGATGCCGCTGGTCGTCGGAAGTGCAGGCCGGGCAGCACGGCAGACGATTACGTCATGAACAGGGAACAGGCTTGGATACGCCCATACGTAGACTGCAGACAATGGCCGAAGCTGATAGCGTTCTGCATACCGGTGACAACCACCATGCCCGGCACCAGGGCAGGGCGATCTACGCGGGAGCAAGCTGATGAGGGTCAAACGCATTGTCGCCAACGTCGCTACCGCCGATCCTGCGGCTGCGGACCTGTTCTATCGGCAGATACTGGGCCTGGAGCTGGCCATGGACCGTGGTTGGATAAGGACGTTTGCCGGTGCCTGCCAGATGACGGTGCAGATTGGTTTTGCCAGCGAAGGCGGTTCGGGTACGCCGGTGCCGGACCTGTCGGTGGAAGTAGATGACCTGGACGAAGCGCTGCGGCGCGTGCAGCAGCACGGCATCGCGCTGGAGTATGGCCCCGTGCTCGAGCCCTGGGGGGTGCGCCGGTTCTTCGTGCGCGACCCATTGGGCAAGCTGGTCAATATCCTGCAGCACGCCTGAGCCAACAAGGCTGACCGTTAGCCGCCGGAGGTTGGCCAGTCGGTCATATCAGAGATAGTGGGGGTCTTTCACCGCGCCCAACCATACCGCCGCCTGCAGCAACTCGTTGGCGACCTGCTTGGGGCAACCCGTGCGGAACGAAGCGGCCTCCATGATGGCCTGGTAGGTGTCCCAGAAGCCGGCGCTGGTGCCGTACTGCACGTAGGCAGCATGTAATTCGGTCCATTCCTTGGCGGTGATGTGACGCCCGAGATAAGCCATGACCACCAACGTGTCCGAGTTGCAGGTCACGTTATCGGGGCATTGGTCACGGTGGCGTAAAGATCTTCGTCACAGTTTTGGGCGCTGCGGTGCAGCCGGATCAAGGCGCCGGGTCGGCCTTGCCGGCCCCCAGGCAACCCAGTTCTTCACCGAGCGCGCGGATCTGATCGTTGAATTAGTCGCGGTCGCGGGCTGCCACCGAGGTGCCCACCTGTTCCACTTCCTGGCTGATGGCATCCATGATGTCCCCCGGCCTGGCATTGGCTACCTGCGGCTGCAGCCGACGGCTGAGATCCTGGATCCACCGATCCAGTTGTTCACGGGTCAGTGTGTTGTGCATGCCACGATGCTAGGTGAGGTGGCGTTATCCGGGGATCAAAGGAACGGTCTGCATACGCTTGCCTGTCGCTGTTCAGGCCGGATGATCGGTGTCCGCGCGTGGCATGCATTGGTCCTTCTTTGCCAACGCTGCGGCGGCGGTTTCTGCCAGTGCCTCGTAGCGACTGCGAATTTCCTCAAGGCGATCATCGTCCAGTTCTTCCAGGTTGAGCAGCTCGTTATTGGCCTCTTGTGTGGCGCGGATAAGTTCGTCGAGCTTGATCTGCAGCGCCGCGGAGTCAACGTTCTGGGTATGTTGAATCAGGAATACCATCAGGAAAGTGACGATGGTGGTGCCGGTATTGATGACCAACTGCCACGTATCATTGAAGTGGAAGATTGGTCCAGTGGCCGCCCAGACAATGATGACACCGAGTGCCGCCAGAAAGGCCGTCAGCGATCCGGCTGAACGTGCGACCTTGCTGGCCATCTTGTTGAAAGCGTGGCTGCTGCGCATTGTCGTATCTCCAGGCAGAGAGCGAAGTGTCTGACGCTGCGGTTGCGTGGCGTGTGAGCAAGCGTGAACAGCGGACACACGGCACGCAGCTGTCACGTGCGCATCTGCACGACAGCGCAGGGATTACGCTTTCTTAATCGCGTTTGGCTTATCGTGAATCACCAGCCACGCGCGCCCTCTTGATCTGCCTCGATGCAGGCGAAGAGGGGCGCTGGTTGGACCAGAGATTTTCTTCAGCGGTGCTTGGTCAGCGCAGTACTTGTGATGAGGTGACTGGGTCCGACAATGCTCATTCGGCAGCCAGCGATCTGCGCATGCGTTCAAAGTCCTTGCGATATTGTGCAGCCAGCCGGTGTTTGCGGGTGGCAGAGAGGATTTTGCCGGAGACCTGGAAGAACTTCCTTTCCTCCTCGCGCAGATGGTGATGTACTTTTTCCGAGAGTTTGCGCGCCTTGGCCATCCAGCCTGCTCCCAGTTTTTCGGCCACGCGCATGTCCGCGATGATCTCGTCGATTTCGTGGTGCTCATGCAATGCATGCCTTGACGCATCCAGGCCCGCGTCATGCATCAGGATGGGGGCATACAGAAAGCGTTCCTCTGCGGCAGCGTGTGCTGCCAGCTCCACCCGCAGTTCGGTGAACAGCTCCAGCCGCCGCTGCGTATGCGGAGGAGAGCGCAGCAGTTTGCGACACAACGAGCGCTGCCTCTCATGGCTTTCGCGCAAGGCGTCGTAGAGGGTCTCGGTCATGCGGCCTCCGATGGAAGACGGTCAGGCGGAGTGTGTGACCTGCGGTGCCGAGAAGTCGTGAAGCTGAAGGTGGCTATGCGTTTGGATCAGTGACGGGTCGCCGCGAGCCAAGCTGGTTTGAACAGGTGGTTTCTTGTTTCCGGGGTTGGGCAGCCAAGGCTTCGTTGTATTGACCCGCGGAATACCTGGTGCGGTGTTGGATTTCACCAAGGAGGCACCGATGAGCGAAATGAGGAGAGAAGAGGTCAAGCGCTGGACCGTGTGGCGCAAGCCTGCGTTGGCCCTTGGCATCACCCAGGACGAAAGACGGTGACCGCTACGAGCAATCAGTACGATCTTCCCCGACCGGGATAGCGGGGGCAAATGGCCGCATAGCTCCACTTTAGGCAGCCGCTAAAAGCGGGGGGATTACCCAGATACCCCATGTTGTACCCCCACCGCCGCATGGACTGAAACGCACAACGGCACACGGACGCGGACACAAAAAAGGCCGGAAACCCTTGTTGCTGTTGGGTTTCCGGCCTGATCGGGACCGTTACGGTCCATCTAATGGTGGAGGTGGGCGGAATTGAACCGCCGTCCGAAGGCGCTCCATCCCTGGTCCTACATGCTTAGCTCACCGTTGGGTCTCGTCCTGTGGCAGCACGGTGTGCAAAGCGCACCCAAGGACCAGCCTGTTTTGGTTAAGCGATGACTGACAGGCAGCCGTCAAAGCCGGTTCCGTGATAATGA
>NZ_DLJW01000023.1:0-11506 GCF_002477705.1 Stenotrophomonas sp. UBA7606
TACGAATTCCGCGTCAATGGCGTGCATCGCAACCCGCTGTCGGTGACCATGCCGCCGCCGCAGCCTTTGCAGGGTGCCGATCTGGCCGCCTTCCGTGCACAGACCGCACCGGCGATGGCGCGTATCAAGGGCATGGAAGAGCTGATCTACGCTGATGCCGCCGACAAGAAGCCGGCCGCTACGCAGACCGCAGCTGCCGAACCGGCAGCAGGCGGCAAGCGCGGCTGAGCCGACGCGACACCGTTGACGATACGGGCAGGGAGCTTGAAGCTTCCCTGCCCGTTTCTTTTTTGGCCCCTGCAATGACGTCTGTTGATCCCCTGCTGCCCCTGTTCCTTGGCCTGATGTCCGGCACCAGCGCCGACGGCATCGATGCGGCGCTGGTGCAGTTCCCGCAGGACGGCGGTTGTCGTTTCGTGCACGGCCACACCCACCCTTGGGACCCGGCCACGCGTGAGGCTTTGATCGCGCTGGGCCAGGGGGCGGAGCCGACGTCGATGGATGCTCTGGGGCAATTGGATGCGACCGTGGGCATCACGTTCGCCGCCGCCGCCAACCACCTGCTGGAACACGCCGGGGTACAGCGCGCGCAGGTGCAGGCGATAGGCTCGCATGGCCAGACCATCCGTCACCGGCCGCTGAGCACGCCGGCTTTCACCTGGCAGATCGGCGATGCCAACCGCATTGCCGAGCTGACCGGCATCACCACCGTTGCCGACTTCCGCCGCCGCGATGTGGCTGCTGGCGGCCATGGCGCGCCGCTGATGCCGGCCTTCCATCTGGCGATGCTGGGCAGTGCCGACGAAGACCGTGCGGTGCTCAATCTGGGCGGCATCGCCAATCTGAGCCTGATTGCCCGCGACGGCAGCATCCGCGGTTTCGACACCGGCCCGGCCAACGCCTTGCTCGATGGCTGGTGCCAACGCCATCTGGGCCATCCCTACGATGCCGACGGCGCCTTCGCGGCCAGTGGGCGGGTGGATGAGGCCCTGCTGGCGCGGCTGCTGGCCGAGCCGTGGTTTGCGCTGCCACCGCCGAAGAGTACCGGCCGCGAGCAGTTCCATCTGGAATGGGTAGCCGCGCAACTGCCCGCCGACGCGCTGGCACCGGCCGATGTGCAGGCCACACTGCTGGAACTGACCGCCGCCACGGTGGCCGATGCGCTGCTGACGCAGCTGCCGGGCGCACGCCGGTTGCTGGTCTGCGGTGGCGGCGTGCGCAACCCGCAGCTGCTGCTGCGGCTGCAGGCGCGTTTGCCGGGCGTCGTCATCGGGTCCAGCGCCGAACATGGGCTGGACCCGGATTACATGGAAGCCATGGGCTTTGCCTGGCTGGCGCGCGAAACCCTGGCTGGCCGCCCCGGCAACCTGCCCAGCGTGAGTGGCGCGCGTGGGCCGAGAATTCTGGGCGCGATTCATCCGGCAGGATGACAGGCGGTAGTGCCGAGCCATGCTCGGCAGAGGCTCCGCGGGAAGGCCACCTGCCGAGCTTGGCTCGGCTCTACAGCTTGGATTGTGCCGGGAAGGCTCCAGCCGAGCATGGCTCGGCTCTACGGCTTGGATTGGGCCGGGAAGGCTCCAGCCGAGCATGGCTCGGCTCTACAGCTTGGATTGTGCCGGGAACGCTCCAGCCGAGCATGGCTCGGCTCTACAGCTTGGATTGTGCCGGGAACGCTCCAGCCGAGCATGGCTCGGCTCTATCGTGGCTCAGATGTCGCTGCCGGTTGGTAGCGCCTGCAGGGCCTTGATGGCCTCGGACAGTACGTCTACTTCAGGGCTTTCAAAGCCTCCACGCACATGATGCTCGCTGGCAAACAGACCTTGCTCCAATAGCGCCAGGCAGGTTTCCTCACGGGTCCAGCCACGCGCCACCGACAGGCGGCGGATGCGCTCCATCAGCAGCGGATCGATATCCCGCAACACAACATCTGCCATGCTCACTTCCTCGTTAGCAAGGCCGCCCCCTCGGCGCGTCGGGGGCGATCATCCCGCAGCAGGCAGGTGCAGGCAACCGGCTCACAGCGCGCGGGCGAGTCGACGCTGATGCAGGATCAACAATCCGCAGAGGATCACAACCGGAATAGCCACCAAGGCGGTGCCGATGAAAAACAGCGCGTAGCCTTCCAGCAAGGTGCGGCCCTGCGCCAGCGTCTGCACCGACCAGCCAGAAAGGCCCTTCAAGGCTTTGCCGGGCATGGCATAGAAGGAGCTCAGCAGGGCGTACTGGGTCGCGGTGTAACCAATGCTGGTCAAGCTGGACATGTAGGCGATCAGCGCCGTGCCGGCGAAGCCGCTGGCGAAATTGTCGACTGCCATGGCGATCGCAAAATGTGTGATGTCCGGGCCTGAATAGGCCAGCCAGGCGAACGCCAGATTCGAACACGGGCCCAATACGGCGCCCACCACCAGAGCCACCAGCATGCCCCAGCGCAGCGCCACCACACCGGCAGCGGCAATGCCCACGAAGGTCGCGACCAGGCCGATCGAACCACGTACGGCACCGACGGTTTCCTCGCTCAAACCGAGATCGACGTAGAACGGATTGGCCATCGGCCCCATCACGAAATCGGCAAGACGGTAGAAGCTGATCGCCGCCAGGATCAGCAACGCGCCACTGCGATGCTCACGCACGAAGGCGACAAAAGGTCCCACCACCGCATCGAACAGTCCGCGCGGCGTCCACAGCGGCGCGGCTTGCGTAACCGCCGCGAACTGGGCAGGCGCCGGCTCACGGGCCATGAAGACCGCGACGATGCCCACAGCCATCAAGGCCGCCATGATTTCGTAGGAAACCTGCCAGCCCACCTTGGCCGCGATCAGCAGGATCAAGGCATCGGTCACCAACAACGCCGAGCGATAACCCAGCGCCGAGGAGGACGTCAGCAGGCCGAGCTGCTCGCCGTTTTCCGCAGATTCAATCCGCCAGGCATCGATGACGATGTCCTGGGTGGCCGAAGCAAAGGCAACGATGACTGCCATCACCCCGAACACGACCAGGTGTTCCCAAGCCACACCGAGGAAGGTGATCTGGCCACCCTTGGGTTGGATCAGCCCCATCCCGGCCAACCCTGCTACCACGATCAACTGCGACAACAACATCCAGCCGCGACGACGCCCCAGCCAGCCAAGCAGCGGCGCATTGGTCTTGTCGACGATGGGCGCCCACAGGAATTTCAGCGAATAGGCCAGGCCGACCCAGGACAGGAAGCCGATGGCATCCAGCTCGATGCCTTCCTTGCGCATCCAGAAGCCCAGCGTATTGCCCACCAGATACAGCGGCAGGCCCGAGCTGAAGCCGAGCAGAAGCATGGCCAGCACCTTGCGCTGGCTCAGATTGGACAACACCCGCTGCCAGGGGCGCTGCGGCTTGGCAGCTTCACTCACAAGTCGTAGTCCACGGTGAACGGGGCGTGGTCGGAGAAGCGCTGCCCGGTATAGATCGAACTGCCGCGCAGGCGTTCACGCAGGCCGGGGGTGACGAACTGGTAGTCGATGCGCCAACCCACGTTGTTGGCGCGGGCCGCGCCACGGTTGCTCCACCAGGTGTAGTCCTGGCCTTCGGGGTGCAGCGCGCGGTAGGCGTCCACCCAGCCGCGGCCCTTGGCCGTGTCGGCCAGTTCGGCCTGGTCGGCACAAAAACCGTTCATCCAGTCGCGCTCCTCGGGCAGGCAGCCGGAGTTCTTCTGGTTGGACTTCCAGTTCTTGATGTCCAGCGCGCTACGCACGATGTTCCAGTCGCCGCACAGCACGTAGTCGCGGCCGCTGGCCAGCCACTCGTCCAGGATCGGCTTGAGCCACTCCATCACCTCGAACTTGAAGCCCTGCCGCAGCTCGCCCGACGACCCG
Source organism: Stenotrophomonas sp. UBA7606 (assembly GCF_002477705.1). Classification (NCBI taxonomy): domain Bacteria; kingdom Pseudomonadati; phylum Pseudomonadota; class Gammaproteobacteria; order Lysobacterales; family Lysobacteraceae; genus Stenotrophomonas; species Stenotrophomonas sp. UBA7606. The sequence goes on from NZ_DLJW01000023.1 coordinate 3,846, forward strand.
GACGGGATGTAGAACGACACCACGCTCAGGTTGCCGAAACGCGCCTCGATATAGCGGCCTTCGTCATCGAACGGTGCCCAGCCCAGCGCGGTACGCACCTCGTCGGGCTCACGACGGCTCCAGATCGCCACGCCGCTGTAGCCCTTCTTCGTGATGGCGTCGCGGTAGAAGCAGTGGTGGCCGTCCGGGCGGAACAGCGCGTCGGTCAGCTGCGACTCCTGCGCCTTGGTCTCCTGGATGCAGAGCACATCGGTCTGCTGGCCCAGGAACCACTCGCTGAAGCCCTTGGTGGTGGCCGAACGGATGCCGTTGGCGTTGAAACTGGTAATACGCATGAAGTACCGCTGGTGAAAGCTCAGGACCGGCACAGCATACCGCCAGCGCCAGCCCCCAGGCGTCGATGGGGGCCCCCTTGCGGCGTGCCCGGTCCCGCCGGTGCCAGCATTCCCGGACAGCCGATACCCGGGGCCCAGCATTCGCCGTGGCCATGCTTTAACCTAGGCACCTCAATAAACGACAAGAAACCGTATTTTCATGAGTGACCACCGTTCCCGTTTCCTGCAGCTGGCGCTGAACGCCGACGCCCTGCGCTTTGGCCAGTTCACCCTCAAGTCCGGCCGCGTGAGCCCGTATTTCTTCAATGCCGGCCGTTTTGACACCGGCCTGGCCCTGGCCCAGCTGGGCAACTGCTACGCCGATGCCATCGACGACGCCGGCATTGCCTTCGACCAGCTGTTCGGCCCGGCCTACAAGGGCATCCCGCTGGCCACCGCGATTGCCTGCGAGTTCTCGCACCGCGGCCGCAACCTGCCGCTGACCTTCAACCGCAAGGAAGCCAAGGACCACGGCGAAGGCGGCACCCTGATCGGCGCCGACATGGCCGGCAAGCGCATCCTGATCATCGACGACGTGATCACCGCCGGCACCGCCATCCGCGAGGCCCTGGCCATCATCCGCGAGGCCAAGGGCATCCCGGCCGGCATCGTGGTGGCCCTGGACCGCCAGGAGATCGCCTCGGAGGACGACCGCCGTTCCGCCGCCCAGGCCGTGTCGGCCGAAACCGGCATCCCGGTGATCGCCGTGGCCAATCTGGCCGACCTGCTTGCATTCGCCTCCGGGAACCCGGAACTTGTCGGCTATCGCGAACCGTTGCTGGCCTACCGTGGCCACTACGGGAGCAATCCGACAGGCTGATAGCAGGGGGCTGCCAAGGTGTCGAATCCGTCAAAAACCACAGCGACGATGCTGCTGATGCTGGCAACGCTGGCTGTACCGGCGCTGGCACAGAACAAGCCGTCCGATCCTGGCAAAAAGCTGTATTGCTGGGACCAGGGCGGCGAGCGCATCTGCTCGGACACCTTGCCGCAGGATGCGGTGAACAAGGCCCGCGACGAGTTCAACGCACGCAGCGGCACCCGCAGTGCCGCCGTGCAGCGCGCGCTCACCGCCGAGGAACGCGCCGAGGTGGCGCTGACCGAGGCCCAGGCACAGGTGGATGCCGCTGCTGCGGAAACCCGCAAGCGCACCGAGCAGGCCATGCTGTCCACCTATGGCAGTGAAGACGCCCTGCGGCGGGTGTTTGCCGAGCGCACCGCCATTGTCGACAACAACATCAAGACCGCGGCCTACAACGTCACCAGCCTGCGCGAGGCGCTTTCCAGCCAGCTGCAATCGGCAGGCAACAAGGAACTGGCCGGGCAGCGTATAGCGGACAAGCAGGCCCAGGACATCCGCCAGCGGCACAACGAGTTGCTTGCGCAGCTGCGGCTGCAGACGGCCTTCCAGCAGCAGCGGGTGGCCCTGGAGGCGGAGATCGCCGAGTCGTTGGCCCGCTACCGTGAGCTGAAGGGGATCGCTGCGCCGGCTGATGCCGCCACCGCTCCGGCCCCTGCTGCCAGCGCAGAACCTGCCAAGGGCTGAAGGGTAGGGCCGAGCCATGCTCGGCAGGGCTTTCCCGATAAGTTGTCGGATTCAGAATGAAAGCGGCCTCCGGGCCGCTTTTTGTTTGAAAGCCCCCCCTCATCCGCCCTGCGGGCACCTTCTCCCGCAGGCGGGAGAAGGCAAGATCATGGCTTGCGGCAGGTTCTGTGGCAGCTCCCAGACTTTCAGCCGCAGGCAGCCCCCCTCTTCTCCCGTTTACGGGAGAAGGTGCCCGCAGGGCGGATGAGGGGCTCTGGCTTCTAGGCTCTGGCTTCTAGGCTGTGGCTTCTAGGCTCTGGCTTGTGGGCTCTGGCTTCTTCTTCCGGCTCACGCTCGCGTTTTGGCTGGTGATTTCTTCAGCCGCTTCTGCCACCACCGCAGCCCAGATCGCGCACCAGCCCCACTTTTTACGCGTCTTTTACGCCAGCCCCGCCCAAGCAGCGTCGATCGTTTACGCCCCGCAGGAAGACGATAACGGCCTGATCGGGGTGATCAGCCCAGGCGTCCGCGCCTGCCTGCCGCCCTGCCCGTCCACCGACGCAGGTTCCGGCACAGCCGGCCGCGTCCTGCTTTCGTTTCCGAGGTTTTCCATGCCCGGCTGGCTTGCTCTGTTGTGCGGCGTAGTGGTGCTGATCGCTGCTGCCTACCTGTTGTACGCGGTCCTTCGACCCGATTCGTTCTGAGGAGCGCCGTCGTGATTGAAGCCACCCTCATCCTTCTGGCCAGCCTGGCGCTGGCCTGGCCGCTGGGCCTGTACCTGGCACGGCTGATGCGCGGTACGCCGATGCGTATCGACGTCCTCTTCCACTGGATCGAAAAGCCGCTGTACCGCGTGCTCGGTGTCGATCCCGCCCATTCCATGTCCTGGCGCGGCTATGTGGTCGCATTCCTGATCAGCAACCTGGTGCTGGCGGTGCTGACCCAGGCCGTGTTCATGACCCAGGCCTGGTTGCCGTTGAACCCGGACAACATCCCCAACATGCGCTGGGATACCGCGCTGCACACCATGGTGTCGTTCCTGACCAACACCAACCAGCAGCATTACAGCGGCCAGGCGCAGCTGTCCTACTTCTCACAGATGACCGGCATCACCGGCCTGCAGGTGATCACCCCGATGATGGGGCTGGCACTGGCAGTGGCAACGCTGCGCGCCCTGTTCATGAAACCCGCCAGCAACGACAGCGGCAATGCCGCCCCGCGCGTCACCGTCGGCAACTACTACGCCGACGTGGTGCGCCTGTGTCTGCGCTTCCTGCTGCCGCTGTGCCTGGTGTGGACGCTGCTGCTGAACTGGCAAGGCGTGCCTTCTACGCTGGCCGCCGGCCCGCAGGCCACGCCGATCGATGCCGGTGCCGGCATGGAAACGCAGAAGATCCCGCTCGGCCCGGTCGCAGCCATGGTCGCGGCCAAGCAGCTCGGCGCCAATGGCGGTGGCTGGTATGGCCCGAACAGCAGCTTCCCGCTGGAAAACCCGACCCCGCTGTCCAATGCGCTGGAATTGATCGGCATCCTGCTGATCCCGATGGCCATCATCTGCATGCTCGGCAACTTCACCGGACGGCGGCGCTTTGGCGCGCTGGTATTCGGCTGCATGCTGACCATGTCGGTGCTGTCCACCAGTGCCAGCCTGTGGCTGGAAGGCCACAGCGCCAGCGCCGCCGGCGCCTTGCTGATGGAAGGCAAGGAAGCCCGCTTCGGCGCCGATGGCACGGCGCTGTGGTCGTCCATCACCACCCAGGTGCAGAACGGCTCGGTCAACGGCATGCATGACTCGCTGAGCCCGCTCGGCGGCATGATGCCCATCGTCAACATGCTGGTCAGCGCGATCTGGGGCGGCATTGGCTGCGGCATCCAGCAGTTCCTGGTCTACCTGATGATGGCGGTGTTCCTGGCCGGCCTGATGACCGGACGCACGCCCGAAGTGCTGGGCCGCAAACTGGAAACGCCGCAGGTGCGCCTGCTGGCGGTGCTGGTGCTGCTGCAACCGATCACCCTGCTCGGCCTGACCGCACTGACGCTGGCTGTGCCTGGCCTGGCCGGTACCTCCAACCCCGGTTTCCATGGCATCAGCCAGGTGTTCTACGAGTTCACCTCGGCCTATGCCAACAACGGCTCCGGCTTTGAAGGGCTGGCCGACAACAGCGTGTGGTGGAACCTGAGTTGTGCGCTGGTATTGGCCTTGGGCCGCTTCCCGATCCTGATCATCCCGCTGGTCATTGCCACCCAGCTGGCGGCCAAACGGCAGGTGCCACAAAGCGCCGGCAGCCTGCAGATCGAAACCCCGACCTTCGCCCTGACGCTTGTCTGCGTGGTCATCGTCCTTACCGTGCTGCAGTTTCTGCCGGCGCTGGTGCTTGGCCCGGTGGCCGAACACCTGAGCCTGCTGGCCCTGCAGGGAGCCCCCTCACCGTGAACGCCCCCATGAACCGCCCTGTTTCCCACACAACGCCGCGCCCGGCCCTGCTTGATGGCGCCGGCCTGCGCCGTGCGCTGCTGGACTCGCTGCGCAAGCTGTCGCCGCTGCACCTGCTACACAACCCGGTGATGGCGGTGGTGATGGTCGGCACCGTGCTGGCGCTGATCGTCACCCTCAGCGGCACTGCACCGCTGGGCTTTGGCCTGGCTGTCACCGCGATCCTGTTGGTGACCGTGTTGTTCGGCAATTTCGCTGAAGCCGTGGCCGAGGCGCGTGGCCGCGGCCAGGCCGCCTCGCTGCGGCGTGCACGCCAGGACCTGGTCGCACGGCGTGTTTCCACGCCGTTGCCGGGTGCTGCCGAAAGCCGCGTCCCCGCTGCCGAGCTGCGCCCGGGTGAGTATGTGATCGTCAGTGCCGGCGAGTTCGTGCCGGCCGACGGCGAGATCGTGCGCGGCCTGGCCACCATCAACGAAGCTGCGGTCACCGGCGAATCGGCACCGGTGCTGCGCGAGGCCGACACCGACCGCTCTGGCGTGATCGGCGGTACCAAGGTGCTGTCCGACGAGATCGTGGTGCGGGTCAGCGCCGAGCCGGGCCACAGCTTCCTGGACCGCATGATCGCACTGGTGGAAGGCGCCAACCGGCAGAAAACGCCGAACGAGATCGCCCTGACCCTGCTGCTGGCGGCAATGTCGCTGACCTTCCTGGTGGTGGTGGCCACGCTGCCGGCGATTGCGGGCTTTGTCGGCGTCAGCGTCGATCCGCTGCTGCTGATCGCCCTGCTGGTGTGCCTGATCCCGACCACCATCGGCGGCCTGCTGCCAGCCATCGGCATCGCTGGCATGAACCGCGCACTGCAGGCCAACGTGCTGGCCAAATCGGGCAAGGCCGTTGAAGTAGCTGGCGACGTCGATGTGCTGCTGTTGGACAAGACCGGCACCATCACCTACGGCGACCGCCAGGCCACGCACTTCCATCCGCTGGCCGGTATCGACGCTCCACAACTGCGTGAAGCATCGCTGCTGTCGTCGCTGGCCGACCCGACCCCGGAAGGCAAATCCATCGTGCGTCTGGCGCGCCAGCAGGCCTGCAACACCGCCGAACCTGAAAAAGCGGAGTACCTGTCCTTCACCGCACAAACCCGCATGTCCGGCGTTGACCTGGACAACGGCCGCAGCATCCGCAAGGGCGCTGCCGACGCCATCAGCGCGCACGTGCTGGCGCTGGGCGGCACGGTGCCGAACGAGCTGCAGGCACGAGTGGACCAAGTCGCGCGTGGCGGTGCCACCCCGCTGGTGGTCAGCGAAGGAAAGCACGTACTCGGCGTGGTGGAGCTGGCCGACGTGGTCAAGCACGGCATGCGTGAGAAGTTCGCGCAGCTGCGGGCGATGGGTATCCGCACGGTGATGATCACCGGCGACAACCCGCTCACCGCCGCCGCCATCGCCGCCGAGGCCGGCGTTGATGACTACATCGCCCAAGCCCGGCCGGAAGACAAACTGGCACGCATCCGTGCCGAGCAAGCCGGTGGCCGGCTGGTGGCGATGGTCGGCGACGGCACCAACGATGCACCAGCGCTGGCCCAGGCCGATATTGGCCTGGCGATGAACTCCGGCACGCAGGCGGCCAAGGAAGCCGGCAACATGGTCGATCTGGATTCGGATCCGGCCAAACTGCTGTCCGTGGTGGAAGTGGGCAAGCAGCAGCTGATCACCCGCGGCGCTCTGACCACCTTCTCGCTGGCCAACGACGTGTCCAAGTACTTCGCCATCCTGCCGGCGTTGTTCGCCGCCAGCATCCCATCGATGGCGGCCTTGAACGTGATGCAGCTGTCGAGCCCGCGCAATGCGGTGCTGGCGGCGCTGATCTTCAATGCCTTGGTGATTCCGGCCCTGATTCCGCTGGCCCTGCGCGGCGTGCGCTTCCGGCCGGCCACCGCCACCGCGCTGCTGCGGCGGAACATGCTGGTGTACGGCCTCGGCGGCGTGCTGCTGCCGTTTGCGGCCATCAAGGCCATCGACCTCCTTCTTGTTTTGGTATTTGGCGCATGAACACCTCCAACACTTCCTCCCGTCGTTCCGGCAACCCGCTGTGGCGGCCGGCCATTGGCCTGTCCTTGTTCGGCCTGCTCGGCACCGGCTTGGTCTATGCCGTGCTGGCGACTGGCATCTCCGGCACGCTGTTCCCGGCGCAGGCCGATGGCAGCCTGATCCACGATACCGAAGGACAGGTGCGCGGCTCGCTGTATCTGGCGCAGCCGTTCGTTGGCGATGGCTATTTCCAGACCCGTCCTTCGGCGGCCAACTACGACCCGATGGCCGCCGCCGGCAGCAATATGGCGCGCAGCAATCCGGACCTGGCCAAGCGCGTCAGCGAGGCCACCGCTGCCGTCGCAGCGCGCGAGAAAATCGATCCAGCCACGGTGCCGGCCGACCTGGTCACGCAGTCGGCCAGCGGGTTGGACCCGGAGCTGTCGCCGGCTGCGGTGCAGGTACAGGTGGCGCGCGTGGCCGCGGCACGCGGCTGGTCGCAGGCAGAAGTGCAGGCGCTGGTTGATGCTCAACTGCAGGACCGCCAATGGGGCGTATTCGGACAGCCGCGCATCAACGTGATTGCCCTCAACCGGGCCTTGGACCAGGCCGCGCATGCGCCGTGATGTCGGCCGCACCAGCAACAGCGCACAATCGCCGTCATGAACGACTCCCGTAGCCGCCAGGCCGATGCCTTGGCCGAGGCCCTGCAACGCGACGCCGGCGGCAAGCTGACCGTCTTCCTCGGCGCCGCACCGGGCGTGGGCAAGACTTTCAGCATGCTTACCCGCGCCCAGGAACAGCTGCGGCGCGGCGTGGACGTGATGGCGGCCGTTGTGGAAACCCATGGCCGTAGCGATACCACCGCCCTGCTCGACGGCCTGCCGCGCATTGCCATGTGCGCGGTGGAGTACCACGGTCACCAGCTGCAGGAGATGGATCTGGATGCGGTGCTGGCGCGCAGGCCGGCACTGGTGCTGGTCGATGAACTGGCCCATCGCAATGCCCCCGGCAGCCGCCATGAGCGGCGCTGGCAGGATGTGATGGAGCTGCTCGATGCCGGCATCGACGTGTGGACGACGATCAACATCCAGCATCTGGAAAGCCTCAACGATGTGGTGATGCGCATCACCGGCGTGCGCGTCAGCGAGACTGTGCCCGACGTGGTATTCGACCGTCTGCATGACATCGTGCTGGTCGATCTGCCACCGCGCGAGCTGATCGAGCGCCTGCAGCAGGGCAAGGTTTACGTACCGGAACAGGCCGCGCAGGCGCTGCAGGCGTTCTTCTCGCCG
>NZ_DLJW01000023.1:11545-20056 GCF_002477705.1 Stenotrophomonas sp. UBA7606
CGCATCGCCGAGCGCCGCGATGCACCGTGGACGGTGGTGACCGTGCAACATCGGCGTCACGACGAGGCAACCCGTCGCGAAATCGACGATGCGTTCGCACTGGCGCGGCGGTTGGGCGGCGACGCCGAACTGCTGCACGGGCCAGGCATCGCCGATGCGCTGCTCGACTACGCCGCCCATAACGCGGTGTCGTCGCTGGTGCTCGGCCGTACCCGCGAACGGCCACTGGCGCGCCTGTTCAACCAGACCCTGACCCAACAGTTGATCCAACGCGGCGCCCACTACGAGATCACCATCATCAGCACGCCGCAGGCGCGCGCCAATGCGCGTCGCTTCGGCCTGTCGCTGGCCCCGGACAGCTGGGGCAAGGATGCGATGACGGCGGTATTGGCCACCGTCGGTGCCTGCCTGGCCGCATGGCTGGGCGAACACTGGATAGGCCTCAGCGACCTGGCGATGGTGTTCATCGTGGCGGTGGTGCTGGTGGCTGCACGCACGCGCATGAGTGCGGCGGTACTGGCAGCGACGCTGTGCTTCCTGGCCTACAACTTTTTCTTCATCGCGCCGCGCTTTACCTTTGCGATCAGCGCGCGCCAGGGCGTGATCACCGTCTTCCTGTTCCTCGCCGCCGCACTGGTCGCCGGCCGTCTGGCCTCGCGCCTGCGCATGCAGGTGGTGGCGCTGCGCGCCGCCAACCGCCACGCCAATGTGCGGCAGACGCTGGGCCGGCAACTGGTGGGCGCCACCGACAATGCCCAGGTTACCCATGCCGGGCGGGTAGCGTTGGAACAGGCGCTGGATGCACCGGCCTGGGTGCGGCTGGGCGCCGATACCAGTACCAGCGGCAGCGCTGCCCCCGGCGACACCGATCTGGCTGCGGCCGATTGGGCCCTGCGCCATGGCCAGCCTGCGGGCCGCTTCACCGACACGCTGGCCGGTGCCGGTTGGTGGTTCCTGCCCCTGCTGGATGGCGAAGCACATGCGATAGGCGTAGCCGGGCTGCGCTTCGATCACCAACATCCACGCCTGGCACCGGAACAACGCCAGCTGGTGGAAGCGATGGCCGACGACATCGCCCAGGCTGCGCTACGCACGCGGCTGGTGGCCGATCTGGAAACCGCGCATCTGCACAACGAAACCGAGCGCCTGCGCTCTGCACTACTGTCCTCGGTATCACACGATCTGCGCTCGCCGCTGGCCGCGATGATCGGCTCGGCCGACAGCCTGTCCAACTACGCCGACGCGATGGATGCCAGCGACCGTCGCGCCCTGCTCGACACCATCGTGGTCGAGGGCGAGCGGCTGGACCGCTATATCCAGAACCTGCTGGACATGACCAGGCTCGGCCATGACGGGCTCAAGCTCAACCGCGACTGGATCGGTGTGGACGAGCTGATCGGCTCGGCCGCGCGGCGGCTGCAGCGCTATCAGCCGGAGGTGCGGTTGCAACTGGATATCCCGGCGACGCTGGCACCGATCTGGGTGCACCCAGCGCTGGTCGAACAGGCGGTGTTCAACGTGATGGAGAACGCGGCCAGATTCTCGCCCGCCGAGATACCGATCGAAGTGCGTGCGCGCCAGCATGATGGCGAACTGGTCATCGACGTGATCGATGCCGGCCCCGGCATCCCCGATGACCAGCGCGCGCGCATCTTCGACATGTTCTACAGCGTGGAGCGCGGCGACCGTGGCCGCCAGGGCACCGGCCTGGGCCTGACCATCTGCCAGGGCATGATTGGTGCCCATGGCGGTCGCGTCGAGGCGCTGCCGGGCCACGACGGACGCGGTACCCTGATACGCATGAGCCTGCCCATGCTCCAGCCACACCCCGAGAGTCCGCGCGATGACGGCTGAAACGCCGGCCATTCCGCCACCGCGCGTGCTGGTGGTGGATGACGAAGTACAGATCCGGCGCTTTCTGGATATCTCGCTGCGCGCGCAGGGCTATGCGGTGAGCCAGGCCGCCAACGGCGCCGAAGGCCTGCAGCGGCTGGCCGAGGATGGTGCCGACCTGGTGGTGCTGGATATCGGCCTGCCCGACATGGAAGGCCATGACGTGCTGGCCGAGCTGCGGCAATGGAGCCAGGTGCCGGTGATCATGCTCAGCGTGCGTGCCGGCGAGGCGGAGAAGGTGCGTGCCCTGGACAATGGCGCCAACGACTACGTGACCAAGCCGTTCGGCACCCAGGAGCTGATGGCGCGGGTACGTGCGCTGCTGCGCAGCCGCAGCACCGACAGCGAAGGCCAGGTGCCGGTGTTTGACGATGGTCACCTGCATATCGACCTGGCCCGCCGCGACGTGCGCGTGGACGGCGAGGCGATTGCGCTGACCCGCAAGGAATACGCGCTGCTGGCCCTGCTGCTGCGCAATGCCGGGCGGGTGGTGACGCAGCCGCAGATCCTGCAGGAAATCTGGGGGCCGACGCACCGGCATGACACCCATTACCTGCGCATCCTGGTCGGGCGACTGCGGCACAAGCTGGGCGATTCGGCGTTGGAATCGCGTTACCTGTTCACCGAACCCGGGGTTGGTCTGCGTTTTGGGGGTAGCTGAAGCGCACGAAAGGCCAAAGCTTGCCCTCACCCCAACCCCTCTCCCGCATGCGGGAGAGGGGCTCAACTTCTGCCCCCTCCCTTTGGCGCAGCCAAGGGGAGGGTTGGGGAGGGGTGCTCTTCGCGGTAATCCAAAGCCCTCAACCAGCCCCGCTCGCAAGCAGCCATCCAGAAAAAAACAAAAGGCCGCCTCGCAACACGCGGCGGCCTTTTGCCAGACAACAACGCCGATCAGAAACCCAGTTCAGTTCCGGCCGGCAATACCTGCAGCAACTGCTCGCGGAACACCGCCTTGATCCGCTCCAGCGCCGCCTCGTCATTGCCTTCGAAACGCATCACCAGCACCGGCGTGGTGTTGGAGGCACGCACCAGCCCCCAGCCGTCGCTGAAATCGGCACGCAGGCCATCGATGGTGGAGAGCCGGGCGCCGGCGAACGGCGACTCCTCCAACTGTGCCGCGGCCACGATCAAGGCCACCTGCGCATGCTGGGTGCCCTCTTCCACCGCCACCTTCAACTCTGGCGTGGAAAGCGCATCCGGCAGTTCGTCCAGCACCTCCGACGGCTCCTCATCGCGCTGGCCCAGGATCTCCAGCAGGCGCGCGGCAGCATAAAGGCCATCATCGAAACCATACCAGCGCTCCTTGAAGAAGAAGTGGCCGCTCATCTCGCCGGCCAGCTCGGCATCGGTCTCGCGCATCTTGGCCTTCATCAGCGAGTGCCCGGTCTTCCACATCATCGGGCTGCCGCCATTGCGCAGGATGTAGTCGGACAGCTTGCCGGTGCACTTGACGTCGTAGATGACCATCGCGCCGGGGTTACGCTGTAGCACATCAGCGGCAAACAGCATCAGCAGGCGATCGGCAAAGATCACCTTGCCCTCCTTGGTCACCACGCCCAGGCGATCGCCGTCGCCATCGAAGGCCACGCCGATATCCGCATCGAAGCGCTTGACCATCTGCGCCAGGTCTTCGAGGTTGTGCGGATCGCTGGGGTCCGGATGGTGGTTGGGGAAGCTGCCGTCCACGTCGCAGTACAACGGAATGACCTCGGCACCGATGGCCTCCAGCAACTGCGGGGCGACTGCGCCGGCAACGCCGTTGCCGGCATCGGCCACCACCTTGAGCGGACGGTCCAGCTGCACGTCGTCGGCAATGCGCTGCACGTAGTCGTTGATGACCTCGCGCTGCTGCAGGTCGCCGGGGCTGTCGGCACGCTGCAGGCGGCCTTCCTGGATGCGCCGGTACAGATCGGTGATAGCGTCACCGGACAGCGTTTCACCCCCGATGACTATCTTGAAGCCGTTGTAGTCGGGCGGATTATGGCTGCCGGTAACGGCGACGCAGCTGCCTGCGCGCAGGTGGTAGCTGGCGAAATACACCACCGGTGTCGGCGCCATGCCGATATCCAGCACATTGCAGCCCGCACGGCGCAGGCCATCGATCAGCGCATTGCTCAACTCGGGGCCGGACAGGCGGCCGTCGCGCCCCACCACCACGTCATGCAGGCCTTGCGACTGCATTTCACTGCCGATGGCCTGGCCAATCAGCGTGGCCACGGTGGGATTGAGATCCGGGCCGACCACGCCGCGGATGTCGTAGGCGCGGAAGATGCCTGCCGGCACGGCCTCGGCGCCGGGTTCGGCGATGGGGGCAGCCGCAGCCTTGTCGGCAGCGCTGTCCATGACTGGCAGGGGGTCCTGCGCCAGTGCTTCCTGCAAGGTCATGCCGCTGCCCGCCTCCTCCACATCCTGCTTGCGGCGCAGGGTGGGCAGGCTCAGGCGCTTGCGTCCAATCAACAGCAGCAACGCGGTCGCCGCAAGCAGCACCGCGACCACTGCCGACGCGATTACGCCAAGGCCCATTGCGCCTGCGCTGGTATCCGGCAATTCCGCAACCACACGCAGGCCGGTATCAGCCACGGGCCGGGCCAGCGCATCCGCGCCATTACCCAGGCTCTCGTTGCCCTTCTTGAGGATGGTGAAGCCGCCCTGGCGCAGGCCGAGGTAGGCACTTTGCGGGGAATCGATGGTGTCGAATACCGAGGTCAGACGCAGCAGCGGCTGGCGGATGTAGGCCACTGCCGCGCGATCATGCAGTTGCACCGGGGCGGCCAGGCCCAGACGCGGGCTGCCCCCGTCACGGACCACCAAGGCAACCGGTTTGCCTTCGGCGAGTGCCTTTTCCAGCAACGCAAGCCGCGCATAACCAAAGGCCGCCGGGTCGGCATAGGCATCCACCAGCGTCGCGTCCAGCACCTGCGCGTCTTCAACGCCATTCCACTTGTCGCGCAGCGCAGCGGCGGCGGCAGCCGCATCCCCGCTACCCAGGGCAGCCTTGACCGGCGCCAGCGCCAGTTGCTTGTTGAACTGCGCCAGCTGCGCATCGATGGCCTTCTGGACGTCGCCTACCGCCTGGTCGCGGGCCGACTCCAGGCGGCTGCCTGTGCTGGACTGCAGCCACTGGTCAACCGCGCTCCAGCCGAACCAACCGGCCAGCAACAACAGCAGTACCGCCAGCAACGGCGTTGAACGACCCAGCGCAACGCGTGGGCGTGCGCTCTCATTGCCTTGGCTCATCGTGCGTTTCCCCTGTCAGCGCACCCCGGTGTGGCCAAATCCACCCGTTCCACGCGCACTGTCGATGAAAGTATCCACTACCTGCAACGTCACGCGTGCAATTGGCAGCACCACGAGTTGTGCGATCCGGTCACCCGGTTCAATCGTGAATGCGTCGCGGCCCCGGTTCCAGACGCTGATGAGCAGCGGTCCCTGGTAGTCGGCATCGATCAGGCCCGTGCCATTTCCCAACACGATGCCGTGGCGATGTCCCAACCCCGAGCGCGGCAAAACCACGGCACACAGTCCAGGGTCAGCCACGTGGATGGCGATACCGCTGGGCAACAGTGCGGCATCCCCCGGCTCCAGCGTCAGCGGTGCCTCGATGGCGGCACGCAGATCCATGCCGGCGCTGGCCTCGGTGGCATAGGCCGGCAACGGCCAGCTGTCACCAAAGCGGGGGTCCAGCAGCTTTACCTGCAGGGGCTGCAATGCGGCAGCGTTGCTCATGCGTCCAACCTCTCTGCGATCAGGTCCAGCAGCTGTTCTGCCAGCTGGGTCTTGGCGGTGCCCGGGAACTCACGCAGACCGCCGTTCCAATAGGCGACAGCCGCATTCTGGTCACTTTCAAAGCCATTGCCGGCAATGCCGACCTGGTTGGCGATGATCAGGTCCAGGTGCTTGTCGGCCAGCTTGCCGCGCGCATATTTCTCCACATCGTGGGTTTCGGCGGCAAAGCCGACCACCAGCTTCAGCGCCTGCTCCTGCACCGCCACTTCGGCCAGGATGTCGGCGGTACGCACCAACTCCAGGGTCAAGGTCTGGCTGCCAGCGGTCTTCTTCAGCTTCTGCGGCGATACCTGGCGCGGCGTGTAGTCCGCCACGGCAGCAGCGCCGATATAGATATCGGCCGGCAACGCGCCCAGCACCGCCTCGCGCATCTGCGCGGCCGAACGCACGTCGATGCGCTGCACGCCCGCGGGTGTAGGCAACTGCACCGGGCCGCTTACCAGCACCACCTGCGCGCCCTGACGGGCGGCGGCAGCGGCCAGCGCGTAGCCCATCTTGCCGCTGGAACGGTTGCCGACATAGCGCACCGGGTCCAGGTCTTCATAGGTCGGCCCGGCACTGATCAACACCCGCAGGCCGTTCAAGCGGCCGGGTTTGGCCGGCGCCTGCGGTGCCAGGTTGCCTGCCAGCGCAGCAATGATGGTAGGTGCCTCACTGACCCGGCCGGGGCCGGATTCGCCTTCGGCCAGCGGGCCATCTTCCGGCCCGATCACCTGCACCCCACGCTCGCGCAGCACGGCCATATTGGCCTGGGTGGCCGGGTGCAGCCACATGCGATGGTTCATCGCCGGGCATACCGTCAGCGGTGCAGTCGTGGCCAGGCACAAGGTGGTGACCAGATCATCGGCATTGCCGTGCGCCAGCCGCGCCAGCAGGTCGGCGGTGGCCGGCGCGATGACGATGCGGTCGGCCCAGCGCGCCAGTTCGATATGGCCCATGGCCTGCTCGGCGGCACTGTCCCACAGCGTGGTGCGGGTGGGATGGCCGGACAGCGCCTGGAAGCTCAGCGGCGTGACGAACTGCTGCGCCCCCGCCGTCATCGCCACCTGCACGGTCGCACCGGCATCACGCAGGCGGCGCACCAGCTCCAGCGACTTGTACGCGGCGATGCCGCCGCCGACGCAGAGCAGCAGCTTCTGTCCTTCCAAAGGTCGGGAAGTAGGGGAAACGGCGGTCACGGGGAGAATTTCCTAGGTACAGAAGAATGATTAGCTTAACCGAAGGGTTCGATGTGACTGATCCTGCTTTTGGCTGATGACGGTGAATCTGGGACTCATGCACATCCGTCATTGGCCCGCCGCCGAACGCCCGCGTGAAAAGCTGCTGACACGCGGTGCCAGCGCGCTGTCCGATGCTGAACTGTTGGCGATCTTCCTGGGCTCAGGGCTACGCGGGCGTGACGCGGTGCAGACCGCGCGTGAACTGTTGCAGGGCCATGGCCCACTGCGGGCCTTGCTGGAGCGCAGCCCGGCCGCCCTGGCCGGCTTGCCCGGGCTGGGCCCTGCCCGTGCCTGCCAGCTCAGTGCAGCGCTGGAGCTGGGCCAGCGCCACCTGGCCGCCGCCCTGGAACGCGGCCAGGCCCTGACCGACCCTGCGGCCGCCGGGCGCTACTTCGCGCAGCGGCTGCGTCACCGCCGCTGTGAGGTATTTGCAGTGCTGTTCCTGGATACCCGTCACCGGGCCCTCGCCTTCGAGGAGTTATCCACAGGCACGGTGGACAGCGCCGAAGTGCACCCCCGCGAAGTTGTCCGCAAAGCCTTGGGCCACAACGCGGTGGCGGTGATCGTTGGCCATAACCACCCCTCGGGCAATCCTGAACCGTCGGCCGCTGACCGCGCCATCACCGAGCGCCTGCGGCAGGCGCTGGCACTGGTGGACATCCGCCTGCTGGACCACTTCGTGATCGGCGATGGCCCTCCACTGTCCTTGGCGGCGCGTGGCTGGCTCTGACTGGCCCCAAGCCTGTTTTCTGACTTTTTGACATTCCTGAGCCCCACCTGCGGCCCGGCGGGGCGGCCTCGCCGAAGGTCAGGTAAAATGGTCAGTTCCGCGCTTCAAGCAGAATAGTCACGTGAAACCCCAACTCCGCGCCCTCATCGGCCAAGGCATCGAAGCCTTGCGCGCCAACGGCACCTTGCCTGCCGACACCCTGCCGCCGGATTTCGTGGTCGAACGACCCAAGACCCGCGAACACGGTGATTTCGCCACCAACGCCGCCATGCTGCTGGCCAAGGCCGCGCGCAGCAATCCGCGCGCCGTGGCACAGGCCCTGGTTGCCGCGTTGCCGGCCAGCGACGACATCGCCAATGTCGAGATCGCCGGCCCCGGCTTCATCAATTTCAAGCTTGCGCCGGTGGCCTACCAGCGCGAAGTGGTCAGCGTGCTCAAGGAAGCCGAGGACTACGGCCGCAACCTGAGCGGCAATGGCCGCAGCGTCGGCGTGGAGTACGTGTCGGCCAACCCGACCGGCCCGCTGCATGTCGGCCACGGCCGCGCCGGTGCCATCGGTGACTGCATCGCCCGTGTGCTGGAAGCCAACGGCTGGAACGCCAAGCGTGAGTTCTATTACAACGACGCCGGCGTGCAGATCGAAAACCTGGCCAAGTCGGTGCAGGCGCGTGCGCGCGGCTTCAAGCCGGGCGACGAACAGTGGCCCACCGAGGCCTACAACGGCGAATACATCGGCGACGTGGCCAAGGCCTACCTGCTGGGCCAGACCGTTGACCTGGAAGGCAGCCAGATCGTCGGCGCCAAGGATGCCGAGAACCTGGAGGAAATCCGCCGCTTCGCCGTGGCCTACCTGCGCAACGAGCAGAACCTGGACCTGGCCGC